>NZ_PGVC01000019.1:0-99790 GCF_002860225.1 Bacillus sp. V33-4 | reverse complement strand
CAAAATAAATTTATTTGATTTGAGCTTGACAAATTCGCTTTTATTTAATGCAACGCTAGTGAATTTAACTATACTATGATTATTAGAGGATAATTAGTTCAATATATGAGCTAATATCCTCTTTTTTAATACATATTAGAATTATAAACTATACTAAAAATTTTAGTTCGTATTCAGTTGAAAGATAGAGGAGAATTGCCTAACGGTGCTAAGTTGAAAACAGGAGAACGAGAAATACATATTTCACAGGAGTTAATCGACTTGTTTGATGATTACCCCTACGAGGTCATTGATGAGATGGAGATTGATACAAACTTTCTGTTTGTGAAATTACATGTCAAAACAAAGGGCTGCCAATGACAGATTGGGATGTTCGTGCACTCTTCAAACGTTTACGGGAGAAAACAGGGATACATGTGCATCCGCATTTATTTCGCCATACACACGCATCAATGTTCTATCGACAGACAAAGGATATAAAACAAGACAAGAACGGTTGGGGCATTCCCAAATACAAACAACCATGAATATGTACCTTCATCCTTCCGATGAAGAAATTCGTGAGAATTGGGAAAAAGCACAACATGCATTCCATTTTGGAAAAAGTGAACAATGAGAAGGAGTCAGTTAAATGAAGGTGATTGATCACAGTAACATAACACAAATAGGCTATCTTGAACGATTGCAGAGGCAGTTGGCAACCTATACAGAAAAATTTATAAACGAAAATGGTTCAATTACAGAACAGGAAATTCATAATCCTTATTTTTTGGTAAATGACACTTGGAGTATCAAATTTATTAGTACTATTCCTAACTTCCAAGATCAATATCAAAAAATATAATTATTTAACCAAAAATTTGAGTTTTAATGTCTATAGTCCTTCTGTCAATCTTGAATTGAAATTTGTATGGTATAACAAATTATTTCGTGATGAACGAAATTTGAAAAGCTTCTTTGTTGGACAGGCACCTTGTTTAGTTGATGGCTTTCTTAAATGAAAAGTATTTAAATCTTTATTCCTTACTAGAAATAGATATTGATAAAATGGAACATGAATGGTTCATTTGGTTGAAACAAAAAGGCTTTAAGACGCGAACAACAAGGAAAGATATACTTTATGGAAATTTGACATATAAATCCCACTCAGCAACATTTCTAAGACTTATGCACAATACTTTATTACAATTAACAGATACACGTGAAGAATGGGAAAAAGATTGTTGGGATGTCAGAATTCTAAATGAACAATATGGCGTTAAATATACAAGTCAAAGCACAATTTGTTGAGCATGTGGCCAATTTTAGTTTTGTTTAGAGATCACACGAATTCTTAGAATAAGGTATATGTATAAAAAAAAACCTACCATGTAAGGTAAGTTTCTTATCATGATCGGTTTTTTTGTTTTTTTTTAAGAGAGCTTCCTTTTATCTAATTTTCCAAATATCGATATAAGGTAGATTTACTAATTCCCGTCTCTTCTTTTATTTGTGTCAGGCTATAGTTTTTACTTTGATACATTTCAATTGCGCGTTGTACATTTTTATCGGGTTTTCTCGGTCTACCTGCAATTACACCATTTTCTTTTGCTTCCGATAACCCTTTTTTTGTTTTTTCGCTTATCACATCACTTTGAAATTCAACAAGGTGTTTCACAATATCATTGAAAGCATATCCAGATTTGTTACTAGTATCAATACCTTCGGTAAGACAAAGAATATAGGCACCTTTGGAATCAATTTCTTCTAATAACTCAACTAGATGTCGCGTTGAATCAGCCAATGTAAAAAGTTTTGTTACAACTACTTTGTCATTATTCTTCAGATGACTAACTATATTTTTAAGTTGTGTACGTTGTTTTGGAGAGGAATGTTCCTCTGCAATGATTACTTCACAATTCATTTTTGTTAAGTTGCTTAATTGAATTTCACAGTTAAGGTCTTGCGGATTGGGTCTCATATAACCAATTAACATTATATATTCTCCTAACTGTTCGTGCTTTTCCTTATCATACCATAAAGATTACATCTAAAAAAAGGACCAAAAAAGTTCATTTTTGGGATGAATAATGGTAAACTCTTTTATTGGCTATCGAACCCGACTTTTATGAGAGTTAAAAGTCAAAAGATAATAAACTGAGGTGTAAACATAATGGTAGAAAAGATAATGAAAGAATGGTTTTTCAATGTGAGGGCAGATGTCCTTGCTGGTATTGTAGTTGCATTAGCGTTAATTCCAGAGGCTATTGCCTTTTCCATTATAGCAGGTGTGGATCCTATGGTTGGATTATATGCTTCTTTTTGTATTGCAGTCATTATTGCATTTGTTGGTGGAAGGCCGGGAATGATTTCAGCTGCCACCGGTGCTATGGCATTACTAATGGTACCTTTGGTTAGGGAATATGGGCTGAATTATTTATTAGCAGCCACCATTTTGACGGGTGTAATCCAAGTGAGTTTTGGTGTGTTTAAAGTAGCAAGGGTGATGAAATTTATCCCGCGTGCCGTGATGATCGGCTTTGTGAACGCCTTGGCAATATTGATTTTTATGGCTCAGGTTCCTCATTTTATTGGTATTTCTACTCTGACATATTTTTTTGTAGCTATAACATTAGTGATTGTCTATGTTTTGCCGAGGTTTATTAAGACAATACCAGCCCCGTTAATCGCTATTGTTGCATTAACTGCTGTGGCAATTTTTTCTAATGTTGAGTTGCGAACAGTTGGAGACTTGGGAGCAATCACACAATCTTTACCTTCATTTTTCATCCCAGATGTTCCATTTACTTTCGAAACATTACAAATTATTTTTCCTTATTCGTTAGCTTTAGCAATTGTCGGTTTGCTTGAGACCTTACTAACTGCATCCATTGTTGATGATATGACCGGAACAGAAAGTAACAAAAACAAAGAGTCAAGAGGACAGGGAATTGCGAATATCGTTTCTGGTTTCTTTGGTGGTATGGCAGGTTGTGCGATGATTGGCCAGTCGGTGATTAATGTGAAATCGGGAGGACGAGGAAGGCTGTCCACTCTTGTTGCCGGTCTCTTTTTAATGTTTTTAATTATTGTTTTAGGTGATTTAGTTGTACAAATTCCGATGCCTGTACTTGTAGGAATTATGATTATGGTATCCATCGGTACCTTCGATTGGGCCTCATTTTCTTATTTAAGAAAAGCCCCTAAAAGTGATGCTGTAGTTATGCTCGCAACGGTGGCTATTGTAGTTGCCACTCACGATCTATCCAAAGGAGTTATCGCAGGTGTCATTTTAAGTGCTATATTCTTCGTAGCTAAGATTTCAACGACAAAGGCGACTAAAAGGCAGGGGAAAGAAAGTACTGTTTTTCATGTGGAAGGCCAGATATTCTTTGCGTCTGTTGAAGGGTTTTTAGAAGCATTTGATTTCTCTGTACAAAATGAAAATATCATCATTGATTTTTCTGATGCTCGTATTTGGGATGACTCAGCAGTGGGAGCAATAGATAAAATGGTGATTAAATATCGTGAGAATAAAAACGAGGTGACCATAAAAAATCTGGATTCAGCCAGCCAAAAACTTGTCGATAAGTTAGCCATATACAACGATTCAAATGCAAAGCTGTCCGGACATTAATTTTAAATAGGAGTGAGGAATATGTACAAAAAGATATTGTTAGCTGTGGATGGATCTGTGCATTCAATTAGAGCGACAAGAGAATCTGTGAAAATTGCTTCTTTATGTAACGAATGCTTTATTGAAGTGGTTTTCGTAGCGGACTTTTCGAAAACAAAGAGTGATATTCTGCATTCTCAGGGAAGAGAAGAACTTGATCTCTCAAGGCGAAAGAAGCTCTTACCTATTGAAGAACAGCTTAAATCCAATTCATTGTCTTACCAAGTAAAGATATTGCACGGTGAACCGGGGCCAACAATTGTTGATTATGCAAACAAAGGAAAATGTGATTTGGTTGTGATAGGTAGCCGTGGTCTAAATTCATTACAAGAAATGGTATTGGGAAGTGTAAGTCATAAAGTAGTTAAAAGAGTAAATTGTCCAGTTCTTATCGTAAAGTAAAAGTTTAATTTATTTGAGTTCAGAACGGTTATATGATGATAATAGTATTTTAAGAAGTCTCCTGCTTTAATTGGCAGGAAACTTTTTCTTTATATTTAAAAAGATAAATTTCTATTATGTTCTGTGGAATAAGACAATAAGAGGTGGATAATGGTAAACAATATATTTCAAAAAGTATCCTATTCTGTTATCAGCGCTTATTTCCATTTGGGGACCAAAATGTTGAGGAAGTTTTCAATGCAACTGGAGATTTATGCTAAAGTATAGTGCTATGAAAATTGTGAAGGATTTCACTTAAACTAACGAGTGCTTTAGTTGAAGATACAGCTGCCAAACCAGGCGACTTTTTCTTATTGTACTACCGGGTGAGGTTAGTTAAGCGAGGGAAAATCCCCCGGGGGTCTCTTGGTATTAAGTACTTCCAAATTTAGTAAAGTTCATACTAATTTGAAATAAGTATGGGTCTAAGCATTGGAAAATGGGACCGTATAAGAAGGTGTCTCAAAATAGGACACCTTCTTACTTTAATTTATTGACTATAGTATTCATCGTTCCTTCGTCCATCGCTCCAATAACCTTTTCACTAATTAAACCATTTGAATCAATGAAATAGAAGGTAGGAATGGTGACGGCTTGATAATCAGACCCAACTTCTCCATTTTCATCAAGGAGGATAGGAAAAGTAAGATTGTAATCTTTAACAAAGTCTTCTATGGCCTTTTGCCCACTATCCCTATCTGTCAAGTTGACAGCAAGTATAGTCACTCCATCCTTTTTGTTTTCTTCGTAAAAATTCTGCATGTGTGGCATCTCCGCTTTACAAGGGAGACACCAGCTGGTCCAGAAGTTCAAAATGATCTTTGTCCCTTATAATCTGACAGTTTTACTGTTTCACCGGCTAATGTCTGCAACTTGAAATCAGGAGGAGGAAACCCTTTCTCGAGAGATGAGATGTTTTTCCCTCATCATTAGAAGCTAGACTATCTGATCCTTTATTTGTAATTGTTAGAATCGGTTTTGAAATGTTAATGATGATAATGATAACAGCAAGCAGGATTACAGCGGGTGTGATAAAAGATCTCATCATTTGTTGAACACCTCCCTATAGTAGAGAATTAATGAAAATACACCGAGTAACGAATAAGTCAGACCCTTTAATGAAAAGAGTTCGCTGAATAAGCTAATAATCAATAGTTCCAAAAGTAAAAAGAAAATAATTACTTGAACCGAAAATCCACCGCGCTTTTTTTTATTATGGAGGTAAATCATCGAGCCGATTAAAATACAGACCTGCAAGAATAGTTCAAGATATATAGAATGAACTTAAGTTTTTTTTCCTGATTTGGGAAGGATTTTTGTACATCACACGTCGAATAGAGATTTATCATGAATGGGCGGTGATGTATAATGACATCCACTATTGACGAATTGCAGGAAGTTGAGAAGAGACTGAAATCAGAAAAAGATCGTCGCATGTATGAACGTTACCAGGCAATTCGCCTGCATCTTTTGGGAAATACCAATAACAAAATTGCAACCATTCTTAACCGCACAGATAGAACCGTTGGAACCTATATCCGAGCCTATAAAAAAACGGATTGGAAGGTCTTTCTATGAAGTTTTCAAGTGGAAAGCCGCCACGGTTAACGGTTGAGCAGCAGGAACAATTGAGACAGACCATTGTTGCCCGACTCCCTCATGAGTGCGGTTTTCCTGCCAAGTTAACTGGACGCTAAATATCATCAGGTCGTACATTCTCCGTGAGTTCGGATATGAATACTCCATCCGGGGTGTGTCGAAATTGATGGCGCGAATGGGTATGAGTTACACAAAGCCCACCTACACCCTAGCTGCAGCTGACGAAGAAAAGCAAAAAGAATTTGTCGAAACCACCTTCCCTGAGGTAAAAAAAATACGATAATGGCGAAATTGATCACATTTTGTTCGAAGATGAAAGCATGATCCGTGATTACCAGGCGCTACAGTACACATGGTTTGAGAAAGGAAAGCAAAGATTCATTAAAACTACCGGCAAACATCGTGGCGTAAAACTATTGGCAACCGTTGATTACGTCACTGGTGAAATCGTATGGCAGGAGGAAGATCAATACACGGCAGAAGAATTCCTTGCCTTCCTTAACAAAGTAACAGAAGCCTATCCGACCGGGAACATTGTCATGATCCTGGACAATGCGAGGATTCACCATGGCAAAAATGCTTGAACCCTTCCTCAAGGAAATGGAAGGAAGACTGAAACTTGTATTTTTGCCACCCTACAGCCCTCAACTGAATATTGTGGAGGGGCTTTGGAAATGGCTGAAATCCGACGTCATCAACAATGTTTTCTACTATACGTACGGCAGCTGAAATTCGGAAAAACGTCCATACCTTTATGGAAAATATAAATCCTATGAAAGTCATTGACCGCCTTTGTGTAAGGATGGAGTCAAATGCAATTCAGGAAAATCTTTAATTCAACTTATATAGAAGAAATGACGATAAAAAAGGTCTTTATTTCATATGCACATAAAGAAAGTGATCTAGTGAATATTCTAGAAGAAGAATTAAAAAAATATGAAAATATAAAAATAACTCGTGATATAAAAGTTACAGCATACAGAGATAGTTTGGACGAATTTATGAAGACTATTAGGGATCATGATTTTGTTATTTCAGTAGTGAGTAATGCATATATCAAGTCACTTAATTGCATGTATGAAGTTATGCACTTAATGAAAGATAAAAATTACCAAGAAAAGTTAATTTTTATTATTGTTAGTAGGGATGATGTAGCTTATTATAATGAAAAAAATAGATGTGATGGCTTTGAAGTGAAACTTTATGATGCTATAGATAGATTAGGATATGTTACTTATTGGAGAAATAAAAAAGAAGAATTAGAGCGAAGTATTAATGAAGCAGGGCTTTCTCCAGACTTAATGGTCAATCTAGCTGTAGATATGCGAAAGTTAAATTCTGTAATACCTTCAATGGATGATTTCATCAAGTTGTTGAGTGATAAAGTAGGAAGATCATTTAAAGAAATGTATGAAGATGATTTTAAAGAAATAGTAGATACAATTAATCGGTAATTATACTTTAGGCACTCGTGTATGTATGTAGGTGACTTTAAGAATATTCTACTCTCAAGAAAAATTAAATGATCAATTTTTTTTATAAAATCTCACCCGACAGTAAAACTAAACCCAAACATTTTGATTAATCTTTGTTCAAAATGCGTGGGTTTCTTCTATTAGAAAATCAATGTTTGTAGCATGCTTTTGATTAAACTTTATTTCAAAGTAACATGTGCAATGTTAATTATTTTTTTTTGATTTTCTTACAAATAAAAAAATCAAGACTAATAATAATATCGGAACTCCATAAACCATTAATTGAAATAAGAAATCTCCTGTGTTCATAATTTTTCTCCCCTTTTTTATATGTTCATATTTATTATAAAGGAAAAAACTCAACAACAAAGAAGTTGTTGAGTTTTTTTATAAAATATTAATAATACGTGTTTCCACGAGCTGAAGCTGAGTCGCCACCTAAAATTAATGAGACACTTCTTGTCTGTGTTCCATATGCTCCACCTAAATAAAGATAAGTTGAAAATCTAGCTTCTGCTTTTTTAAAAGCTGTTTCTGTTCCTCTAATTATTCTCATTGAAGGATCTCCATTAGTTCCTCCTACCATCCAAATGCTTTCGTTATTTGCCCATGTAATCTTATCGTAACCGCCATACACATAAGTATAATTTGCTCTAAAACTAATTTCCCAAACGCCTGGATTACTGTAATAAACTTTTTTATTAGAACAGTTCAGATATCCAGTACCACCTGAGCAACTTCCACCAGAAATTCCTGTGCCCATTGTAGTAAAGCCACCGTCAGCGATTTTTTCTAACTCTTCAACACCTACTACACTAATAGAACCATCTGCAAAAGTATGAACAGCTTCATAACCAGTAGCATTTTCTATTTTTGTTACACTAACCGCATCACTGTCATCTAAAATCATTGAATCAAGAGGCACTTGTTTCTCTAATTTTTTCACTAATTTATTAATAGTTTTTTCATCCACATTATATTTTTGCAATTCAGTTTCTACATTTTTTAATTCTTCTTGATTTAAAACCAATCCTGTTTTTTGTACTTGTTTTTGTTCAATTTTTTCAGCTGCATACGCAATTGTACTTTGCCCTGCATTTGGGGTCCCTACTCCTAAGACCATTGCTGAGACTAATCCTGAAATGATAAGTGGTTTAACTAGATTCATAAATTACTATTCCTCCCAAATTGTATTATTTCTAACAATTTCCATAATAACACAACATTTGGGTTAATTTATATTTTTTGTTAAAAAATATAGAAAATTTGTAATAATTTAATATTTGTAACTTAATAATTTGAACAATTCACAAACAAATTTGATGAGTTTATCGAAAAAGAGCTTTCTTGAAAGCAGGCAGTGGGTTTGTAAGAAAAACGCCACACCAATTACTAATCCATTCAATTACTCATGAGTCGCATCATAAAGGGCAAATTGTAGCTATGTTACGTCTACTTGGCCATATACCTAAAAATACAGACATATTGGGGTTGCCTGAAAAGGAATTAGCTAAATAATAAATAAAGAAGTCTTCCGCAATAGGGCGCTTTAATTGAGGAAGGATCACAGAAATGATTAAACTTTTTTTCAAAGAATGATCTAATTAATTATATTAAAAGCGTGTTTTGATCAATCTTTTTTTCAAACACGCTCTTTCTTTTTGTTCGTTTATCAAGGTTATTAGTATCAATTTGATCAAACATTATTCAAAAGCAACACGTTTGTTCACTGAAATTAAAGTTGTTATATAGGAATTAAAGTTATTATTATAGGAATTAAAGTTCTTATATAGCATTTTTAATAGAGAAAGCCGCCATTAATTATGGCGGCTTTTTTGCTTTCAATTGAAATTTGATTTCTTGCCCAGTGATTTGCTTGAACGACCTTTATCTAAAGCACCATTTTTAGCTCAATAAGAATATTTAATTTAGTAAGCTGTCTCTCCATTTTCAGTTTCAGTATCAAATCCCATACCCCTTAGCAGCTGCTGGGTATAAGCTAAACTTTGCTCTGTTTGCTGCTGCCAGCTGATAACAGAATCCATAAAACCTTTATATTCACTTGGAGCATTTTCCCTCATAACCCTTAACCATTTCGTTACTTCCTTGTCTTGCTTTAACCCATTATTAACACAAGCAACCAGAGCTTTAATAATGGATTCATGGTATTCACCACCCTGCAATCGTTTGGCGCAGCCTAATGCTGTAACCCGGTGATAGGAGGCTGGAACAAGATGATTATGCATTTCTGCATTTCCTTTTAGATTTTTAGTGACAGGAATATGAAATAATTGCGTCGTCATTGAACAAACCATTTGTTCGCCTTTCAGACTGTAGTTTAAATACTCCAATATTGAAGACCAGTCTTGCCGGTAGGGATAATAATAGTTCAATACATTCACCCACTTTTAAAAATTCTATAACATTTTATGTATCATTTATATTTTTGCCCCTAAAGATTGTGAATTGAACTAATTCAAAATTAAGAAGCTCTTACTTTTTATCAAAAAAGCACAGAGAAAATTTTCTCTATGCTCTTCTAAAGCATTAACGGATTATAATCATTTTTTTGAAATTAAATTCCTTATTCAACTATGGGCAGTTTAGTTCAATAAGAAAAGCTGCCTGGAGATGACAGCTGGATCTTCAACTCAAGCAACCCGTTAACGAAACAAGACAATAAGTGTTATTCACAAGAAACAGACCAATTGAATGCTAAAAAACCTTGCTCGATTTTTGGTGTCTTATTGTTATCAATACAAGCATTTTTGGCGTATTCAAGCGATTTATAGTTTAAAATAATAGCTACTACAAGAAACGATAAAATGGTAAAGAACGCTACAAAAAATCTTTTTCTCTTTATCCTCATTTCAAAAACCCTCCTTTTATACCTACTTTCCTTCTTCAACAATGATCGACTTGGTCTATAATAAAGGTTTAAGTTTATATAAAGTATCATCTAAAGCCAAACTTCTTCTCTTAGACCGCACAGTATATCAAAAAACATGAACTTTTTTTTGATAAGATAAATAATACCTTACATTCATTTAGTCACGACTGAGTTGTCTTGAAAAGTTCACCATCGTGAAAGGTTAGTTCACGACTAAGTTGTTAAAAAGAATTATTTGAAAATTTGTTTATTGGTGTTCTAAGTATTTTTAGTTCATGACTAAGTTGTCCGAAGACATGTGTTGTGGACTTAAAATAAAGTTTGATAAATTATAAAAGTTCGATAATTTATAAAAAAATTTGGTAAGAATGACCTCTTGAGATATTATGTCTTCAAGAGGTCATTTTTTTATTTTTCAGATATTTTAGGAGGTGAATCACTTTGACAAAGCGTAGTAGCACTAGCTCTGTTGATACGAATCTTAAGGATGGTAGAGGTATGGGAATCGGTTTGTATTCGCCAGACTTGGTGGTAATAAGTTTAGTCTATTATAGCCGGGATAATACGTTCCTTAATCAGTTTCCACCTATCACGAGGATTCATGATGAATTCTGATGCAATTGCTACGACTAGGTCTTTTTCTGGAATGCAACAAATGACATTACCGCCATCGCCTAGTGCTAAGTATGCAAAAACTCCGTCCTCTTCACGCAACCACCATAGATAACCGTATTTATTGGGGTTCATCGCTGTTGACCATCTATCTGCATTATTTGGATAAATTTGATCTACTGGATAAACTCATTGAAGAACATATTTACAAACTGCGGGAAATTTGCGAATCGGCATCTGATGAGGATTTTAGAAGTGCGAATGTGCCTTGGTTCGAATACCTTGAAAATAATTATTTATTCTTTTCGACGATACTAGCGAGTAAAGGAGCCCCTTCTTTTCGCAACCAGTTTGTTGAATTTCTCATCGAAGAATTCAAGGATGAAGTAGACGTAACAGAAGGAAAGAATCACGGATTAAATGAAGATGTTATTCTTCAATTTATTGTGACGTCTTACGTAGGGATAGTAGAATGGTGGATCACGAATGGAATGCCTTATCCGCCTCATGTGATGGCAGAACAAGTGGGGATTTTGTTAGAGAGGAATCTATAGTCATCACCTATGAAAAACCTCCTTCAATTTAGTGAGCAAGAAGGAGGATAACTCTTTCGGAAGATACTTTAACTAGGAATATTTGTTTTTTAAGAATTAAAATGCAGATTGTGAAGGATTGTACTTAAACGGGTGCGTTAGTTTAAGTACATAATACCTCTCATAAATGATGAGAAAAGGGGATATCTAATGTTAATCCCATATTCTCTTTTTCCGATAAATTAAAAGAATAAAAACGATTTTATTTAAATGTAAGAATTGTCGGAAAGAAGACTATGTTTCTGATTTTGTCGTATCCGATTTTCAGTTAGACAAAAAGAAACACGAAGAAAGTTAAGGTTGAATGTCCTTCTGTGGAGGCACCATGCTTAAGACGAAAAATAATCCCAAGTGAATGATCTGCAGTTGAGACGTCGTTGAAGTCGCGTTGTTTTGCTGGAAGGCGGGGCAGAAAAGGAAAAAGATTGCTAAAGAACGGATAAACGAAATTGAAAATAAATAAACTGTGTATATGGATAAACGCCAAGCTGGTTTGAATTTTTGATTTACTAAATATGGAATTGAAATCATGAAGCCTTTAATTATCCGGAGGCAGGAAAAAGTCTGGCCTTTATCAAATCACTGAGACCAAAGCAATTTCTGAAAATATTCAAAACGGTCGATGGAAAGTATGATCCATGATACAGAGAGTTGCAGACAATTAGATGGTATAGGTCTTCTTCCATCTACTCATATCATTGCCTGTCAAGGTCAGACGGACATAATCAGAAATGGTTATGATCGTAGCGGGACGGATGGAATTCTTGTCGCAGATAAACAAAAATGCTCAAAAAATCAAGCAGATGATAAAAAAAAGATCAACCGATGTGCGAAGAAAAGTATGGGGAAGCCTACAGAGTTTTAGATCGTTCCATGACGGATGAAGGAATAGAAACTGGAACAAAAATGATTAACATGTTACAGGTAAAAATATAAGTTACCATCAGCATTATTGCAGACAAGAGATCTGGACCCATGGTTCAGGTACAGGAAAGTTTATTTTAAACGATCAGCTTTTTTCCATCAAAGCTGGTGATATCCTTCAAGTTCCTCTTGGCGCCAAACACGGAGTTAAAGTCCTTACTGCTCTCAGATAAATCAAGGTACAACTGGGGGCCAGAATTAAAGAGGGGGATATCCTTCGGCTGACCTTTTCATGGGAAGATGCGATTAGAGGGTGTAAATAAGGAGGAATTGCAATGGTCTCAATCATTTGTTGTACGATAAGACAGCACTTTATGGAAAATGTGTTTCAAAACTACGAAAATCAAGTTTGGAAGGGAAAAGAGCTGATTATTATTCTAAACCGGGATGATATAGATATAGGTAAGTGGAAAATAAGAGCAAAGTTTTCACAAGACGTATCCGTTTATCAATTACAGGAAAAGTGGACTTTGGGTGAATGCCTGAATTTTGGCATCGAAAAAGCGAGGTATGATTTTATTTCAAAATTTGATGATGATGATTACTATGCACCCAATTATCTTGCCAAATCGATGGAAGCTATTAACAAAACGAATGCAGATCTAGTAGGCAAAAGAACAATCTACATGTACTTTGAAGCTGAGCAAATACTTGCGATTCACAAGCCAGGTAAAGAAAATAAATTCGTAAAACAAGGATTAAAGGGAGCTACACTGATATTTAAAAAAGAGATTAGTAAAAAAGTATTGTTTCCGAAATTAAATCTAGGTGAAGATACCTTTTTTATAAGAGAGTGTATTAAAAACAAATTTAAAGTTTATTCCACAGATAAAAATAATTATGTTTGCTTGAGAACATCGAAAGCGGGTCATCATACCTGGGACACTAATAATGGAATCCTTTTGAAAAAATCTTCTATCGTATGCAAGACGGACGACTATAAACCATTTGTCCAAGATTAGGAGTTTGCTTAACAATTATTGTAAACAGAAAGGAGAGCGTGGCAGAAAGGATATGCTTACACTTACATGGGATACAGCGGGAGTCTCATTGAAACAAACTGTAGATAAGGTAATTGGTTAAAAAGGTATAATTTCCTCTAATTCCTCCTGTATGCTTTTAGCTATATTACCCCATGAATAATTGTCATTAATGTATTTTTGTCCACTTGAAGAAATTTCTTGTAAATATTTTTTATCATGGCAAAACTGATTGATCTTCTCTGCGAAATCTTCTTTTTCAGCATGGATGTAGTGTTGTTCTTCGATAAGATTTAACCCTCTGGCACCACAGTGAGTAGAGAACAAAGGAATTCCGGCCGATAAAAATTCAAGAGTTTTCAGATTAACACCTGCTCCAGTAAACATGGGGTTGATCGCTATATCGACATCGGCGAAAAGTTTTAATTTTTGTTTATGATGAACTCGGCCAAATAAATGAACGTTCGATTTTTTTAGCTTTGAAAAAGGGTTACAGCATCCACCTGCAATCATAAATTCTATATCCGGACATTTATCAGCGAGATGGTGAATGATATAACCAACCGCTTCGATGTTGGGAGGATATTCCGCTCCAATGAAGAAAGCCTTTGGATTTATATTCGATTTCTTTTTATTTTGAAGCCATTCGTCTGGATGAATTCCATTTGGCGCTACCTTTACTTTTTTAGGATCCAAGTTATACATGGAAACAAAGTTATCTTTTTCTATTTCAGATGTCGCAAATACTAAATCAGCATCTTCCGTTAATTTCTTCTCCAATTCATAGATCGACGGAAGATATTTTCTTGCCTTTTGGTTTTCCCAAATTTGATGCGCCAATGCGTATTCGTGATTTTGACTGTTATAAATTCTGGGTTTATCATCCAAACCTAAATTCTGATCATACCCAAGCATATAAGGAGATTCATGAATAATAATATCGCTTGTTCTATATAAGTCATCAAAATATTTTTTGTATAAGGTGAGGTGATTTGAGAGTTCAACATTTATGATCAATGAAAATTCATAAGTGGCTTCGCCATTTTGCAGAACTTGCATAATCTGTTGGTGCCGGGGGTCTTTCTCTACTTTATATTCCCTGAATGTGGAAGAAAATTGAAAAAGCCCCCCTTTACGTCCGTGAGTTTGGGATAAGAGAGTAATGTCATAATACTGACTAAGTTCATTGTAAATATGGAAATATCTTAAGGTACCTCCGCTTGTTGGGGGATAAACGGTGGGAAAATGATTAAGGACAAGTATTTTTTTCATCATCTTACTCTCCTAAGGTCTATTCCGGCAAAAACGCTGCGAAAAACAATTAACGTTTCCTGGGCGCTCTTTTTCCAAGAGAATGCTTTTGCCCGTTCTTTGCCTTTTTCGATTAAATCTGTCCTTGTCTGTGGATTCAATAGCTGTAGCATTTTCAAGGCTATATCTTCAGGGTTATCGGGATCAAACTGCGGAGCAGCATCCGCCCCGACTCAGAATACTTCCACTGTCGGAGCAAACAATTGGACTTTGTATTTTCATCGCTTCCACTAAGGGGATGCCGAAACATCATAAAGGGAAGGGGAAACTAAAAGCTGGAATTTAAATAAAGATATGGCATTTCTTCTGCGGGATATATCCCAATATCCGCACTTGCTTTACTAACGAGTGATCTTTCAAGAGCTTTAAAACAGACTGATAAACCATATTCCCTTTATACGTATAAACCAGTAAGAACAAGACAAATCAAACTTTTTATATTTGTCCCGAAGAGAAACTCGCTTTGAGAAGATTGATATGAGAAGCACATCGTGGATCGTCACTATAGATGGAACCGGAATATTCGGAAGATGTGACCTATGCAAAGGGAAAACCATAGGTCTAATTGACAATCGTGTATCGTTTTATGAATTTTTGAGAGTTTTCCTAAATCCCTAAACATAACTCTCTTGAGTTGCGTAAGATGATCAGGAAAAATATCTCTGTTCGGCCGGGTGAGAAAGAGGAATAACTTCAATTCCTCCCCCATGTTCACTAAATGCCAAATTAAATTTTCCACGTACTGTTCGATTCCACCAAATCTGTCCTGTGAAAGATTCAGGAGATTTACTCCGATTCTCATCTGTTTCCTCCTTCATCCAATTTTCCTTGCCCGGTTCCCCAAAAGTATCAGACCAAATCCCTTCGAGCTATTCAGTGGATTTAAATCTTATTCAGGTTATTCATTCTATCAAAAGTGGGGAACGGCTCTTATCCGCTGAATTTTTACGGATGTCCATAAAACGAAAATGGTTCATTAAACTACTATATTCGCCCATTCATTTTTTGACTGATACTCATTTAATATAAGGACAAGACATATCTGAAGAAGGGTTTCGAATTCTCAAGCGGTATCATAAGTTCTCCCTCCGAAACAGAATGGGGGTCAAAGAATAAATGTTTTAAAAAAAAAATTACTAAATGCAAAGGAGTCTACAAAATGGGAAAAAAAGAGATGTACAAGTGTTGTGAACATGACGATGATTTGGTAGCAATAACGACCGGTCCGTTTCATTTACCTTTAGAGGCTGATTCTGAAATACAAGTAGGTCGGGACAATGACAGAGTGATCATTACTCTTAAAAATCCCACTGATATGAAATTAAAAGCATGCGTTACACTTGGTGTATGTCTGCAGCCGGAGCTTGAAAAAAGCACGACAAATCAAACTCGTGTATTCGCAAACATCCCTGAAAAAGAAATTAATTTAGGCGCGCATGTTTTGAAACCTCATACTTGTACGAGAATTGAAAGGAATATTCCTGGTGCCATCGGAACTGGAAAAGACGAAACAAATGCCGTTTATCGTGTTACGGCTAAGGGAGATTTTATGGTTTGCCATAATAGTTGTCAACCGATATGCGGTCTTCTTGAAATTTCGGTCGTTGGCGGAAGCATTTTTAATCCTGAGGAACCTGGCCTTGAACAAGCAGATCCAGTCACGTTCTTCCGATATAAAGATTTCGTTTATTGCGCGACCATTAAGAAATAAAATTCTTGTACACTTGCAAAGAATCCAAGGGATCGAATACAAGATATCCGATATTCGCTAAACAAAAAAGGACCGAGCGGTTTTTGCCCGGTTTTTCTTATTGTTCCACGAACGGAGCAGGTTAGTTGAATGCGTGAATGGTTCGATTCACTATAGAATATATGATAAAATGGGGAAGAAAAACGAGTAAAGAGAAAATAGTGCAGACTTTGAATATATAGATACCCCTCGACAAATAGAAAGGAAGGAGCGGGCGTACATGGATATAAAAGTAAATCACAAGATGATAAAAGAAATGTGCGGTACCGTCTCCTTCAAAAGAGGAGACTCTTTTTATCGTGCGAATAAAGTAACATTTAGCCAGTATAGCCTTGATTTCTGTGAAGCCATCGTTAATGGAACTGAAGACTTTCAGGTCACAATTGAAAAAGATCCGACAGGGGACATTCAGACGAAATGTAGCTGTCCTACGCTAGCAAATTTTCAAAAGTATTGCCAACACATTGCGGCCGTTTTATTAGCCATTTATGAACATCAACGACAAGGAACGTTTCCTATCAGTGTACAAGGCCAACAATCCAATTATGGAGAGCTGACAGAAGGCTTCATGACAATCTTCAATGACAGACCAACTCGAACAAGTGGACAGCAACTTCATTTTGAAAAAAGAGAAGTACTTGATGTCATGTTCACTTGTAAGCCGGTCTCGATAGGGAATGGTCAGTACTTGTTTGGAATGGAAGCTGAGGTCGGTCATACGAAGCTGCAAAATATTCGAGACTTTCTACAGGACGTAAAACAAGGGCAACACAGTGCATTATCCCCTAAATTTACGTATGACCCAAGCCTTCATTGCTTTTTAAACGAATCAGATGCGGTTATTCATCAGCTCATCTGGGTCGTCCAGGATGAAAAGGCATTTATAGAAGCTTTACCGAACCTTTCTGACTATACAGCTAGTAATCAAACATTACTTATTCCACCATCCTCTTGGGTGGGGCTCGTCCCTTTACTCACAAAGATCCCATTGGTTACGCTTGAGCATGATGGTCATTCTTTTGAGAGCTTACGAATTGTGGATGGACCACCTCCTATACAGTTTACATTTGAAGAAATCGAAGGCGATGATTACCGATTAGTGATCAAAGGCTTTGACCGGATGGTTGTTTTGAATTCCTATAGTTCTGTGTTATGTGACGGACAAGTCTTTTGTTTAGAAGAACAGGACTGTGAACGATTATCCGAACTAAAGCAAATGCTAGTATCTCCGGGTACGAATCACATTCCGATTCCACATGAACAAATCGATTTTTTTCTAAAAAAAATCGTTCCAGGTCTGAAAAAAATTGGCGATGTCCAACTGGCTAATGCGTTATCTCAGAAGATTATGAAAAAACCACTTGTTGCCAAGCTTTACTTGGATCGTCTGAAAAATCGACTGCTTGCAGGACTAGAGTTTCAATATGAAGATGTCGTTATCCAACCTTTGGAAAGCCGAGACATCCCAACAGGACCAATGATTATAAGGGATCTGGAAAAGGAAGAGGAAATCCTTCAGCTCATGGAGGAGAGCGGGTTTTCCAAAACAGATGGCGGTTACACTATGCAAAATGAAGCACTTGAATATGAATTTTTATATTATGTCGTTCCACAGCTTCAGCAACTCGTCCAAGTCTATGCGACAACTGCTGTTCGAAATCGCATCGTGAGAAAGAATGCTCATCCAAAAATTAGAGTGAAGGTCAAAAAAGAACGCACCAATTGGCTGGAATTCAAATTTGAGATGGATGGTATTGCTGACAAACAGATTCGGGAGATTTTAGCGGCACTAGAAGAAAAGCGGAAATATTACCGCCTTCGAAATGGATCACTTCTATCTCTCGAGACGAAGGAAATGGAAGAAATCCGCCGTTTTCTGAAGGCAGTTCCGGTTCAGGATGAAGACTTTGAAGCTAGTCTAAATATGCCTATTATTCAAAGTCTTAAACACCTTGATTCTGTTGATAATAGCCAGGTCTTCATGGTGGAGGAATCATTCCGTCAGTTTCTTGATAATATTCGTAACCCAGGTAACTTGGATTTCGAGATACCACAAAAATTAGATAACGTGTTAAGAGACTATCAAAAACGCGGATATAAATGGATGAAGACACTAGCCAGCTACGGATTTGGTGGCGTTCTAGCCGATGACATGGGACTTGGTAAAACGGTGCAAAGCATTGCGTTTATTGTTTCTGAGCTTTCAAGCATTCGAGATAGGAGGCTCCCGGTTCTCATTGTTTGCCCGTCATCCTTAACGTATAACTGGTTACATGAAATCATGAAATTTGCTCCTGATCTTCAAGCGATTATCATAGACGGGAATAAAGCGGATCGAGAAGAGCTACAAAAGCATATCAAAGATTTAGATGTCATTATTACGTCCTACCCGTTACTACGTCGTGATATCAAGTGGTATGAGAAACAAACGTTTCATACTGTTTTCTTTGATGAGGCACAAGCGTTTAAAAATCCAGTGACCCAAACGGCTCGAGCTGTTAAAAGGATACAGGCAGATAATCGTTTCGGCCTAACAGGAACGCCGGTGGAAAATTCACTTGAAGAGCTTTGGTCGATTTATCATGTTGTCTTCCCACAGCTATTCCAAGGATTAAGAGAATACAGCCATCTTCCAAGGAAAACAATTGCTCGAAGGGTTCGTCCCTTTTTGCTTCGCAGAATAAAAGAGGATGTGCTTGCCGAGTTACCTGAAAAAATTGAGTCGCTTGAATCAGCAGAGCTGCTGCCTGAACAAAAGAAGCTCTATGCAGCATATTTGGCGAAGCTGCGACATGATACTTTAAAAAACCTCGACAAGGATACGATTCGAAAAAATCGGATTAGAATTTTAGCGGGATTGACGCGATTGCGGCAAATTTGTTGTCACCCTGCCCTGTTTGTAGACGGCTATAAGGGGAGCTCGGCAAAATACGAGCAGCTGCTGCAAATAGTAGAGGAAGCAAGACTTTCAGGAAGAAGAGTGCTGATATTCTCCCAATTCACGAAAATGCTTGAGCTGATAGGCAGAGAGATAACCATGCGGGGTCAAACGTATTTCTACCTCGATGGACAAACTCCTTCAGAGGAACGAGTGGAAATCTGCAATCGGTTTAATGATGGTGAGCGGGATTTGTTTTTGATTTCCTTGAAAGCGGGAGGGATAGGACTGAACCTGACAGGTGCGGATACAGTTATCTTATATGATCTTTGGTGGAATCCTGCGGTTGAGCAGCAAGCGGCAGACCGCGCTCATCGATTTGGTCAGAAAAAAGTTGTACAGGTTATCAAGCTCGTTGCCCGGGGAACAATTGAAGAAAAGATCAATGAGCTCCAAGATAAAAAGAGAGATCTCATTGCAGACATTATCGATTCAGAAGAAAAAGCATCAGCAACTTTAACTGAAGAGGATATTCGTGAAATTTTGATGATATAAAAATATAGATATTATCTGTTATTTTATTGGATAATGAATAAAATAGGGGCAGTACTTCTGTACGGAGTAGTGCCTTTTTCTGACCTTTGGGGGCGGATTCATTTGCTTGACCTCTAATTCCATTTTCCCTTTGGGTATTTGGATTACGCTTGTAATTCATGATAAACAAGTTTTAAGCAAGGGGTTACCAAGGTTCCACTAGGTGTCCTATTTCCTACTAATGGTCAGTTTGAAGAAGAACGGGACTGGAACCATTTCAGAACTTGAACACATATATAAAAGTAATAATTTAGTTCCTACTCTTAGTTATTTTAAAATACTCTACCATTAATAACAGATCTGATATTTCAAGTTTGTTAATAGTTACCTCTCTCTGTCTCTCATTTTTATTATTCCGGAACTTATAACGTTCCTATTCACCATTATTTACCTTTGGACCCCCTGCTATAAAACATTAACAAAGGGGAATTCTAACAACGATATTAGGTGTGACTTACTGAGAAGACATGGGCTTTTCGGTAATTTTTTTGCAGTGATATTGTTGCTCGTTTTTCAGTCGATGACTAAATTTAAAACGGCTAGGAAAAGTATTAGCAGGAATAGGGCAATAATGCCGTGCCAAGAAATTGACTAATCATTTATAAAATAAAAGGTTACCCTAATATGGAAAATACGACAAAAGGAGCGGGAAATAGTGAAAGTAGTGGTAACAGGAGCAGCAGGTAAAATTGGCCGATGGACCGTAAGAACAATCTTGGAAGCCGGTCATGATGTTACAGCTTCAGATAGAAAATTGAGGGAAGAATCTGCATCGAAAAAATTCATTCAAGCTGAATTACGTGATTATGGTCAGGTCTGTCAGCTTTTGTGTGGAAGTGATGCAGTGGTCCATCTCGGGAACATTCCTACCGATGTCAGGAATACATCCCAGGCTATTTTTGAAAATAACATGCTCGTTAATTTTAATATCCTTGAAGCTTGTAAAGATTTAAAAATTCCAAAGCTTGTCTGGGCATCAAGTGAAACTGTTTTGGGCTATCCTTTTGTTCCGGACGAGCTTAGTTACCTGCCTGTAGACGAAGAGCATCCGACCATAGTTAAGTCATCATATGCTATGGCAAAGCGATTGACTGAAATCCTCGCAGAAATGTATCACAAAGTTACTAACACACAGATAGTTACGCTGCGTTTTGCAAATATGTATGAGCCTGATGAATATGAAAAAATTCCTATAATCCATTGGAATGATGAACAAAAGGAGATTCAAAAGAAAAATGCGTGGGCTTATTGCGATGTCAGGGACGCTTCAAGGGCCTGTCTTCTTGCGCTAGAAAAGGATAATTTAGGTAATGAAATATTTCATATAACGGCCCCAGATACGATTATGCCCGACCTCAGCCAGGATTTAGTAAATAGATTTTTCCCAAATGTACCATTAAAGAGGGACATACAAGGCCACGAGACTCTCATGGCAATAGATAAGGCCCGGCAGATCCTTGGTTATGAACCACGTTATACATGGCGTACTGTTCTAAATGAAAATGGCAGAACCAAGGCATTGCCTGAGGACCAACTTGCTTTATCAAAAACAAACATATAAAAAGGTTCACAAAAATAAGGGGCTGCGTCAAAAGTAAAAAGCTATTAAGTTTCAGTCCCTGTCATTTGGTTTTTTAAGTTTTGTTTTTTGAGATGTAACATCATTTTTTGATTTAGGCGGCCTGTTTGGCCGCCTTTTTCAGTAGATTATGGGCCAAACTGATCAGGCCTATTTCAATATTCACCTTGTCAAACGCCGTAAGGGGAATCGACGGAACGGCCGTTTGCCCTTGAACTGACCGAAAACACTCTCTATGTCTGTTTTCCGTTTCGCACAGAGTTGTTTCCATCGTCTGTCCAAAGGCGTCATGGGCTTCTTTTTTTCAGTTATGGTAAGTCGCGTGCCATTGCGTCGTCCGGCCATATTTAAATTTCGTACACTCCGTTCGGAATGGACATCCCTCAAAAATATCTGAAATAAGTCTTTTGTTAGGTTGATTTATTGAACATAGTATAATAAAATAACTTACATATTAATCGTAGTATTTTTATAGGAATTAAGAGGATTATAATCCATCCATATAAAACACAGTAGGAAACCGAGCGAAAGAAAGGCAGGTTATAAAAATTTGGATAATTCTGCGTTTATAAAAGTTGATCGCGTATGTAAAAGTTTTATGAACAGAGAACAAGTTGTAAAAGTGCTGGAGGAAATATCCTTTGATGTGAAAAAGGGAGAGATTATTTCCATTCTCGGTGAAAGCGGCTGCGGAAAAAGCACGCTCTTAAATGTGATCGGTGGCTTTGAGAAAGCAGGCAACGGAAAGGTTGTACTTGATGGAAGTGTCGTGGAACGGCCGAGCCGGCGAGGTGTCATGTTATTTCAAAATTACGGGTTGCTGCCTTGGCGGTCAGTACTGAAAAATGTAGAGTTAGGACTTGAAGAAGCGTCCATTTCAACAACAGAGAGAAGAGAACGCGCGCTGGAATACTTAAAGCTCGTCGGCCTGGATGACAAGATGAACCTGTTCCCCCATGAGCTTTCGGGAGGGATGCAGCAAAGAGTGGCAATTGCCAGAGCTCTTGTTATTCAGCCCGAACTCATTTTAATGGATGAACCATTTGCTGCGCTCGATACATTTAATCGCTATTATCTGCAAGATGAACTGTTGAGGTTGCATAAAAAAGAAAAAACGACGATTATTCTTGTCACACATGATATCGATGAAGCTATATACTTATCGGACCGAATTTTGATGATGAGTTCAAAGCCGGGCCAAATAAAAAAAGAACTGAGAATTGAGTCATCCAGACCACGCGACAGAAGCCATAGCGAATTTCAACATTTCCGAAAAATTATTTTCGACGAGTTTCATTTCAATCGGGAAAATCAGTCGATTGAGTATAACATTTAATCTATTAAACTAGTTTAAGGAGGAACTATTTTATGAAGAAAAAGTCCGGAAAACTGGTAATGCTAATCTGGCTTCTATCCATTATGTTAATTTTGTCAGCGTGCGGAAATACAGGACAGGAAGCCAGCGGTGGCTCGAACGGTGAGAAAAGAACGATCAAAATCGGTTATTTGCCGATTACCCATGCAATTCCTTTATACATTGAAAATGAGCAAAAAGAGAATTTTAAGAATTTCGACCTTGAGTTAGTCAAGTTTGGCTCGTGGCCGGAGCTGATGGACGCTCTAAATACCGGCAGAATCGACGGAGCATCAGTCCTGATTACACTGGCGATGAGAGCAAAAGAGCAAGGGATAGATCTTAAGGCAGTTGCATTGGGGCATCGCGACGGCAATGTATTAGTGTCGGCAAATGATGTCAATAGTGTTGAAGATTTGAAGCGGAAGAATTTTGCCATCCCCCACAAGTTCTCAACTCATAATGTCCTGCTTTACCAAATGCTGAAACAAAATGGGATGGAATATAAAGATGTGAATGCGATTGAACTTCCTCCGGCGGAAATGCCAGCTGCCCTCTCTGAAGGAAGAATTGACGGATATGTTGTTGCAGAGCCTTTCGGTGCTCTGTCCGTAGCGATCGGAAAAGGAAAGGTGCTTTTTCAGTCGGAAGAGTTATGGAAGGATTCCGTGGACTGTGCACTTGTGCTCAGAAATGATTTTATTGAGCAAGAGAAACAGGCGGCCCAAGAGTTTATGAAAGAATATGTGAAAGCCGGTGAAATGGCTGAACTAAAAGATGAACAAACTCATGAAATTTCCTCTAAATATATGAATGTAGAAAAAGAAGTGATGGATCTATCATTGGAGTGGATTACATATGAAGATCTGCGCCTCAATGAAAGAGCCTATGAAGAATTGCGGAAGAACCTGATAGAGATGGGGTTATTTGAAAATCCGCCGAGCTATGAGGCTTTTGTAGATAACTCATTAATTGATAAAGCGAAGTGATCTTGTGAGCAGCCTGAAAAAATTATCGAATGTGTTAATCGGATTTGTCCTGCTGGTTGCCGTATGGCAGGCGTTAATAGTCATTGGTGGGCATAACGAAGCCTTGTTCCCTTCGCCATTAACCGTGTGGGAAGCAGTCCAGTCACTTATTCTGGACGGAACGCTCTTTGTACATCTTCGAGTCAGCTTAACACGCTTCTTGATCGGATACCTGCTGGCTGTGGTATCCGCCGTGATTTTGGGACTAATCCTTGGCAGGATGAGGCGGCTTTGGGCGATCCTTGATCCTATAGTCCAGGTGTTAAGACCAGTGTCACCGATTGCCTGGTCACCGTTTATCGTATTGTGGTTTGGGATTGGTGATATTCCCGCAATTGTGATTATCTTTATCGCTGCATTCTTCCCAGTTTTGCTGCCGACCGTTTCCGCAGTCATAAAGGTTGATAAAACGTATTTGAAAGTAGCCCAGAACTTTGAAATCAAACAACCTCAATTAATGAGGAAAATTATCCTTCCGGCCGCATTTCCGTTCATTGCGAATGGACTTCATATTGCGGTTGGAACAGCCTGGGTTTTCCTTGTTGCCGGTGAAATGGTAGGTGCACAATCAGGGCTGGGGTATTTAATTGTTGATGCCAGGAATTCAATGAATCTTGACTTTGTCATGGCAGGCATCATTTTTATTGGCGTGTCGGGATTGTTGCTTGATAAAGTTGTAGGTCTATTTGAGAATTGGGTAAACCGGCAGTGGGGACGGGTGAATCCGTAAAAGTAAAAAGGCAAAGATTTTCTTCTCTGCCTTCACTTTATCTACGACGATAATGGCTTTACATCATCGGCATCCACTTCCACAACAATCACATCATCGACATTTTTTTCACAGTGCGAGCAATAATAAGCGATTTCAACCTCATGGCGGCAAGCTTCATGGATCAATTTTTTATAGCACTTTTTTAAATGATTCCGGCCCCAAAGAATCATGGAATTAAATACATGCTCAAGGTCTTTCCCGCTCTCGGTCAGCGTGTAGCTGTAGCGGGGAGGATGGTCGGAATACAGGCTCGATTCAATCAAACCAGTCTGTTCCAGGTGCTTAAGCCTGTCCGATAAAAGATTGGAAGAAATGCCTGTTAATGATTTTTTTATTTCATTGAATGTCGTATTGCCTATTAAGATCTCATGGACAATCAACAAGGTCCAGCGATCACCGATAATGTTAAGGGTCTGGGCAATATTACAGGGTAAGTTATATCTGTCTTTCATACATAAACCTCCAATGTCTGTTGCTTTTATGATAACATGAAAATATTTCTTTTGTAGGTTGTTTTTTTGAACTTAGTATAATAAAATTATTAACAAGAAATAAATGCGATTAAACCTATCGGAATTAAATATTATTACAGGAGGAATTATAATGGGACTGTACTTGGTAGAATCAATTTTAAATGGAGCAATCGAGGATAAAGACGCTTTTGAAAAGAAGGTTGCGGAAATTCAAGCAGATTTAAGCGGAAAGAGTGCCAGTCTAATTGAGATCCAGGTTTCAAGCGATCTTTCCCGGGCTTTTTTCATATTTGAAAGTGAAGAGCGCAACACCGTCAATAATAGCTTAAGAGAATTAGGGGTTCCGATCACTCTTATCAAGCCTGTGCGACTTGTCGGCAAGGATCTTGAAGACGTCAAAAAACAAGCAGATGTTGTGAATTACCTTGTTGAGTGGAATCTTCCGGAGAACCTCACAATGGATGCATATCTGGACAGAAAATCGAAAAACTCTGTTCATTATGCAGAAGTGCCAGAGGTTGCTTTCTCAAGGACGTATGTATGTGAAGACATGACAAAATGTTTGTGTTTCTATGATGCTCCGGACGAATCAACGGTCAAGAAAGCCCGTGAAGCGGTTTCCGCTCCAATTGATACAATCACACAAATTTTACCTAGATCATAGTTGCTTTAGGAGAAGCCTCCATTTATTTGGAGGCTTTTTCTCACATTGGACATACAGAAAGGAGGACTTGGAGATGACGGAAGTTCTGGATGATCTACTGCAGAATGAGTTAAAACCGCTTGTCAGAAAAATTGATGCAGATGCTTTCTATCCCCGTGATTTTTTAGTAAAATTGGGCACAAAAGGTTTCTTGTCCTCAAACGGTTTATCTGAGCAAGAAGTCCTGGCCCGCGAAGTCAATCTGGTCGAACAGATTGCCAAAGTATGCATGACAACCGCTTTTAATTTATGGTGCCATCTTGCCGCCTTAACTTACATCAGAAAAAGTGATAATTCTTATTTGAAACAGGAACTGCTTCCATTACTGGAAAACGGTAAGCTTCTTGGTGGAACGGGTCTTTCCAATCCGATGAAATACTATGCCGGGCTTGAACCCCTGCACTTAAGTGCGGAACGGGCTGAAGGGGGGTATATTATTTCCGGGCAATTGCCTTCTGTGTCGAATTTGGGTGAGTCCCACTGGTTCGGTGTGATTGCCTCGGTTGGGGAGCAGCAGCGGATTATGGCTTTTGTTCCGTGCAATACCGAAGGGTTAAAGCTAAAGGAAAAGCAGGAATATTTGGGCTTGAACGGCAGCGCCACTTTTGCCTGCGGCTTTAATGATGTGTTCATTCCGGATCATTTCGTTATTACGGACAATGCAGACGAATACGTGGAAAAGATCCGTCCTGCGTTTGTCTTCTATCAAATTCCATTGGGAATCGGTGTTACGGCTGCATCGATTGT
This sequence comes from Bacillus sp. V33-4, assembly GCF_002860225.1. NCBI lineage: Bacteria > Bacillati > Bacillota > Bacilli > Caryophanales > Bacillaceae > Bacillus > Bacillus sp. V33-4. The sequence goes on along the minus strand of NZ_PGVC01000019.1, from coordinate 73,432 downwards.
GTCGATTGAAAAAGTTTGCAACAAACAGGGTGGCTGCAATCAATTTCTTGGCATTCAAAATGAAGAGCTGATTGAGGAACTCGCACCTCTCAGGGAGCAATTGTACCAATTGGTGCATGCCGAGGACTTGACCAGGCATTGGAAGGAATTATTGCAGTTGCGCCTTAATGCCGTCCATCTAACTTCGAAAGCAGTCCATGCCTGTATGCTTCACCAAGGCAGTGCCGGTTATTTACATAAAAGCGATCCATCCCGAAGACTTCGCGAATCGTATTTCTTTGTAAATCTGACCCCTACTGTTAAGCATTTAGCAAAAATGCTGCAAGGCGGAAACCAGATTTAGTCGATGGAGTGATAATCTGCGTCACGCCAAGTATATAGCTTTTGATGAATCCCTTGTTCTTCATATTTTTAAACCTAAACTACCCTGGTTCAACAAAAAAAGGCTGCCTGGTTTGGTAGCCGAATCTTAAAATTTTCATAAGTGAAGACACGGTGATGCATTATAGCGAAATGTCCCATAAAATTTATTTTTTACTAACGCTTGTTTCATACACGAGCATAGAGGATTTATCATCATCCGGTACTGCATACATTTTTATTCCTTGTACTGTATTTTCAAGAAATACTGGATTGCGTGTAACAACATGTCCCTGAGGGGAAAACAAAGTTATTGGGAGTTCGTGAACAATATTCATTGTTTTCATATTAAGTAAGGCAACCCCGCCCAATTCATACTTTGCAGTGGCAGAACCTGGCTGTGGCAATTCAGCAATACCACTACATATCATATTATCTTTTCCTGCATTCTCACAGTCCTGATAATCGATAAAGTGGCTAGGATTATTTGATTTGCGTAGCACTTCTCCTTTTTCATTGAACTCATAGAACGTTCTTGACCCCCAGCTTACAGCCTTTAAAGTTCCTTGTTTTCTATCCCTCTCTATTCCTCCAATGTGGTCATTTGGACGAAATACTTCCTGGACCTTCATCGTTTCTGGATTTACTTTATAAATGATTGACTTGCTGTTTGGGCGATACTCAGCAACCGGTACCCAAATTGATTTACCATCATAATCAATTCCTCCAGGATGGTATATAGTACCTTCACCGAGCTTTAAATCCTTCAGCAGTTTTCCATCTTTGTTAAATACAAACAGGTGCCCCACTCCCTTACCGGCCGTGCGATCGTAACCATTCTGGGGCTGAGCGTATTTTACCGTTTTCTCAATAATTTCAACAGAAGACATGTAATACAGATCTCCAACTTTTGTCATTCCTTGTGGATGAAATGTATTAAATTGCAGATCAACTTTTTCTTTCTGTTCCCAAATATTATTGCGGGTAAGATTTTGGAATTTCTCCACTAATTGTTTTCCTTCATTGACGGATTCATGTGGTGCAGGGTTGGCAAAAGCTGTAGTTCCAATAGTTAGAGTGGCAGCTAGTGTAAAAATCACCTTTTTCATTATCCATCCTCCTCGTCTTATTTGATTAAGGATAAAAGCGTTATGCAACTCAGACAATAACAAAAAGTTTTGGGATGACCCAATATTTCCACTAAGTCAAAGGTTTTGTACCCTGCAGCTGGTGTGCCCATACACAAAAAAACCAGGATAAAATAAACCAATTGTGAAAGTTGTTTTAGTTGTCCCACTTGTTAATTCGTCTTATTCACTTTACTAAAGAAATATTAATTGATAGTTATTGAAGCATTGATATTTTGTGAAATTTCAATGACAGAAAGATAGTAAAAAATGACTTAGCCGTTACGGAGGACCAAAAGAAGAAAACAGTGCCTTGCGGCTAGACATTTAAACTTAGTACATGTTTTCAAACTATATAAAGGCATTTTCTAAAAAGATTAACATTCTCGTTAATCTTTTTTTCTTTGGTGATAGATTTTTCTTTTTCATTTCGTATTACATAGTAGGTACCAATATTAATTGTTAGGAGGGGTGGACAATTGAAAATCACAGAGAACAATGTTGTACAACAGATACAGAATAAAAATGAAAAAGCAATTCCTTTCATTATTAATCAGTATGGCGGTTTACTTACGGCGATCATTAAACATCATTTAAACTACCATCAGCAAGATTATGAAGAATGTCTTGATGATGTTTTGTTATCCATATGGAATAATATTCATTCATTCGATCCTGAGAAAAATTCATTTAAACAATGGATTGCAGCGATCGCTAAATATAAAGCGATTGATTATCAAAGAAGACAAATCATCATACAAAACCAGCAATTCTCAGTGGCAGACATAAATGAATCCATGTTAAAAACAAAGCAATCAATAGAAACAAAAAGTGTGGAGGAACTACTTGAGCAGTTGTCAGCCAGTGAACGGAAAATCTTCGAAAAATACTATTTAGACGGAACTCCGTCAAGTGAAATAGCGAAAGGATTTAATGCGAAAGAGTCTTGGGTTTATAACAAGCTTTCCAGAGGACGTAAAAAGCTTAAAAAATTTTTAATCCAAAAAAATGAAGTATGAGGAGTGAGAAAATGTTGATGTATAAAGATTTAAACGAAATAAACATCGATTTGGAACAGTATGAAGAACAATACCTTACGAACTACGAGAAAAAGAAATGGGAAAAGCGTATATTAAAAAAAATGAGAAAGCAAAAGCCAACCCATAAGAAGAAGTATTTAGGTGTTACAGCAGCCGTTATATTAGCAACAGTGATTTCAATTAGTACCGGTATGGTGTCTGTTGCAAATATGCCATTTGTTGGTGGTATGATTGAAGAATATATTGGAAGTAATGAGCAAGTGGATTATGCCACATATAAAACTGCAATTGGTACTACTGCTGAAAATGAATACGGTAAATTGACATTGAATGAAGTGTTGATTGATGGTGGCCGATTATTAATCAGCTCCACTTTTGAACCAGCAGAGGGGATTGATTTTGATTATAAAATGAATCCAATGCCAAAAGTACTGATAAATGGAGAGAATCTCACTTCACTTACAGGCGGGCAATCTGTGGAAATAAATGATTCGATGTATACGATTTACAACGATGTTGAAATCACAGACATTCCTATTGGTGAAACTATTCGCTTCCATATTGAGTACGATCGCTTAGACTTAGAGATGCCGATCGATAATCCTTGGATTTTTGATATCGATGTTCCAACTGAACAGTTAGCCGCATCAAGTGAAACGATTGCATTCAATCAAGAAATACAACTTGGAAATGGACAATCCATTCGTCTAGAGAAAATGATTGTGACACCAATTTCAACGATACTTTATTATGACTGGCCAGAACAAGCAAACCACATCGCATTTAAAATTGTAAGTGAATCTGGGGCTGAAATACTACCAAACAGTATGGCTATTGATCCTGAAGAATCTTATAACCGATATACATCAATCGACTTACAATCAGAGAAATACTATTTAGTGCCGTTTGAGACGTCAGCTAACCCTCATGCTACTAAACCAGGTAAGGTGATGGAACAATCTATACTGATCAATCCATAATATTTTTTAGTCAATTAGAATTAATTAAGTATGTCACTATGCACAGATTCGTAAATATTTAAAATTACGTTTGTAGGAGACAGACAAACAACAGCTAAACCGTGAAATGATACATTTAAGATGAAGATGAACAGGACAACGTCTATTATACGGTAAAGCCCTTGCAAATAAGTGATTATTTCGACTTTTAGCACTTGAGTTGACATTGGTAAAATTAAAATATATAGTGAAGAACATAATTAAATAATACGTTATTTCTTATCTAGAGATGTGGAGGGACTTGGCCCTATGATACCTCGGCAGCGGGTTTTTACATTTGTAAAAATACTGTGCTAATTCCAACAAACGTAAGTTTTGAAAGATAAGAAGAAGCTTCTGCGATTAACTAAACTTAAGAGTTTACACTTTTATTTTTAATAATGCATGCCTCTTCTGTCTAATGACGGAAGAGGCATTTTTGATTTACAGGGCTGTTGGTTCGCAGGCTTTTACATAAAGCGGGGAGGAGATAGTTATGATTGAATTTCAGACAGTGAAAAAGGTTTATGAATCGAAGAAGCAAACTGTTGAAGCTTTGAAGGGAATTAGCTTAACCGTTGACAAAGGCGACATTTTCGGAGTTGTTGGATACAGCGGAGCGGGAAAAAGTACATTGATCCGTCTGGTCAATCTGCTTGAGCGCCCGACCGGGGGACAGGTTTTGGTTGGGGGGAAGGCGTTAACCGATTTAAAACCAAAGGAATTGCGGGCCGAAAAGAAAAAGATTGGCATGATCTTTCAGCATTTTAATCTGCTCAATTCAAAAAACGTGTTCGATAATGTTGCGATGCCTCTGGTTTTGTCGGGATTTCCTAAAAAGGAAATTAAACAGAGAGTAGAAGAGCTGTTGGAGTTCGTTGGTTTAGCGGGCAAAGCGAAAAATTATCCTGACCAATTATCTGGCGGGCAAAAACAGCGTATTGGGATTGCGAGAGCGCTGGCTACAAACCCATCCATTCTCTTGTGTGACGAAGCAACATCTGCATTGGATCCGCAGACCACTAGTGATGTGCTGCAGCTTTTAAAAAAGATTAATAAAGAATATAACATTACGATTCTATTGATTACCCATGAAATGGCTGTCATTAGGGAGATATGCAACAAGGTCGCGGTAATGGAAAACGGGTTGGTCGTAGAGCAAGGATCTGTCCTGGATGTCTTTTCTAATCCGCAAACAGAAACCGCACGGAAATTTGTGCGCACAGTTATCCATGATGAGGTTCCGCAAAGTTTTCTGAACACTCTCAAGGATGAACAGCCAATTATTTGGAAGATCAATTTTGTTGGCGCTACCTCGGGCAAACCATTGTTATCAACAATTGCAAAAAAATTTGATGTTGATTTAAACGTCCTTTCGGCGAATATTTCTGAAGTTCAGGAAACTCCTTTCGGAAACTTGATCATAGAAGTAACCGGCGACAAACAAGAGATTGAGAAAGCGTTCCAATATATTGAGGCACAAGAGATTATGATTCAGGAGGTGAAAGTAAATGGTTAATACATTTTGGGGCATGGAGATCACCGCTGAACAGTTGATAACGGGTTTCAGTGATACCCTTTATATGGTGGCACTTTCGCTGTTATTTTCCGGATTAATTGGGCTTCCACTCGGAATCCTGCTTGTTATTACTAGGAAGGGCCATATTTTGGAAAATAAATGGATTTTTAATATCCTCAATCCGATCATCAATATTTTAAGATCCGTGCCATTCATTATTTTGCTGGTCGCCATCATCCCGCTTACCAGATTGATCGTGGGAACAGCGATTGGAACAAATGCAGCAATTGTTCCGCTCGTCTTTTATGCGGGCCCATATATAGCCAGACTGGTTGAAAACTCGCTGCTCGAGGTTGACAAAGGAATTATTGAAGCAGCTCAGGCAATGGGGGCAACAACCTGGCAAATTATATATCGCTTTTTGATTCCTGAAGGGCTAAGCTCATTAGTTCTCACTTTTACAACTGCGACGATCGGACTCGTTGGAGCTACAGCTATGGCCGGTGCTGTCGGGGCAGGCGGAGTAGGGGATCTGGCCTTAACATACGGGTATCAGCGGTTTGATACGATGACAATGGTAGTCACAGTAGCGGCTCTCGTCGTCATTGTTCAACTATTGCAATCTAGCGGGAATGTTCTTTCACGAAAAATAAGAAGAAGATAATCAACCAGGAGGAAAACAGAATGAAGAAATTATTACTTACTATACTTGTTTTAGCGCTTGCGGTATTTGCAGCAGCGTGTGGAAATGGCAATGAAAGCAAGGAGTCAAAAGAAAGCGGATCAGAAGAAACAAAAACAGTTAAGGTCGGCGTCAGCAGCGGAGATACAAAAACATGGGATTTCATTGTTGAGATTGCCAAAGAAGAGGGTTTAAACATCGAGCTTGTGAAGTTCAACGACTATATTATGCCGAATATGTCCCTTGCTGAGGGAGAGATTGATGCTAACGCATTCCAAACGATCTCTTACTTTGACGAATTTATTGCCGATCGAAATTTAGATTTAGAAGCGATCGGATCGACTGTAATTGCGCCTATGGGCATTTACTCAAATAAGCATGACAAGCTTGAAGATTTGGGCGAAGGTGCTTCAATTGCAATGCCGAATGAAGGCACGAATTTTGGCCGGGCCCTATTGCTTCTGCAAGAAGCTGGCTTAATCACCTTAAAAGAAAACTTTGACGGAATCGGTTCTTTGGATAAAGTTGCAACGAATCCAAATAATTTGAAATTTGAGCTTGTTGCGGCCGGTAACACCCCGCGTTTCCTTGAAGACGTAGATGCATCGATCATTAACAACAACTTTGCTGTTGAAGCAGGACTTACATTGGAAGATGCATTGTTCCATGAGAGTGCAACTGCCAAACCATACATTAACATTATTGCCGTTAAAAAAGGGAATGCTGACCGTCCAGAGCTTCAAAAATTGGTTGAAATCTACCATTCAAAAGAAGTGGAAGACTTCATTATCAAAGAATATAAAGGAAGCTCAATTCCAACATTTGTTTCTCTTGAAGAACTTTTAAATTACAAGGACGCATGGACAAAACCTGCAGCGGAAAAGTAAGCATATATTAAGCCTGGCGGTCTTATGACTTCCAGGCTTTTCTAAAAAATAGCATAAGGCATTTTAGTTCGAAATACCTAGTAAACAGGGAATTTTACTATATACATAGGAAAAACGCAGTGCTATATTAAACACAAGGAAAAAAGGTAGTTTATGATTAATCTATAAAATAATACCAGAATAGGGTGGTCATCATGTTATCAAACATCACGATCAGGTCAAAATTAATTATCTCATTTATTGCTGTTTTACTCCTTCCAAGTGTAATAATCGGATGGACATCATTCAGTAACTCAAAAAACAAAGTTGAAGAGCAAATTTCGATTTCTGCAAAAGAATCTGTATCATTATTAACTGCTACAATTGACCAATTTATCGAGCCTGAAATGAAAAATATTGACTATTTGTCAGAAGGCATAACAGCTGATACATACCAAAACGCAGACAATTTCCGTACTAATACATTAACAGCTTTTATTGAGACTCATCCAGAGATATCAACTATCTATGTTGGTACTGCGGATGGAACCTTTATCAATGCACCAGCCCAGGAGATGCCTGCTGGGTATGACCCGCGTGAGCGGCCATGGTATAAAAGTGCTATGAGCGAAAAAGGAAAGGTTATCATTACAAGTCCATTTGTTTCTGCAACTACTGGAGATTTCGTAGTGGGGATAGCAAAGATAGTAAAAGACGGAACAGCAGTTTTAGCTTGTGAGCTTAAATTGGAGACAATTGAGAAAATTACCAACGAAGTAAGTATTGGAAACAAGGGTTATACATTTATTTTAGATCAAGATAAAAAAATAGTTGCTCACCCTAGCTTGAAGTCAAATGAGGAACAAACTGCGGATTGGGCAGGCAATATGTTCAAAAGTGATACCGGCAGTTTTAATTATACTTTTGATAAAGAAGATAAAAAAATGTTTTATGCGACAAATCAATTTACCGGTTGGAAAATTGGCGGTTCGCTTAATCAACAGGAAATAGATGATGAAGCACAACCTATTTTAATTGGCACAGTTGAAGTGCTTGCCGTTGCCATAGTATTGGGAGCAATTATCGTATTTCTAATTATCAGGTCTATAATAAAACCGCTTGGACGACTAGTGAATATATCCGAGAAGATTGGTGCAGGTGATCTAACGGAAAAGGTCGAACTGAAGACAAAAGATGAACTGGGCAAATTAGGAGAAAGCTTTGACAAAATGGTGGATTCCTTACGGTCGATACTTTCCAGCTTAAGTACATCCATTGAACAGGTTGCTTCTTCTTCTGAACAATTAAAGGCAAGTGCAGATCAAACCACTTCGGCAACAGAGCATGTGGCATCTGCTATTCAAGAAATCGCAGGCGGTTCTGAAACGTCCAGTGAATTACTCGAAAAAAATTCCACTTCCATTGATGAAGTTCTTCAAGGAGTGTTGCGAATTGCTGAGAGTTCGACAAACGTATCAGATTTATCCAGAGAAACATCTGCGGAAGCTGAAGATGGCGGCAAGTCAGTAGACAGTAACTTGGTCCAAATGGAATCAATCCATGCATCTGTAGGTGAATCAAATAAAGTGATTCAATCCTTGGCGGTGCGTTCACAGGAAATCGGTAAAATTGTTGAGGTTATTAATGGTATTGCCGAACAAACCAACCTTCTTGCTTTAAATGCTGCAATTGAAGCGGCAAGAGCCGGTGAACACGGTAAGGGATTTGCGGTTGTCGCAGATGAAGTGCGCAAATTGGCTGAGCAATCACAAAGCTCGACTAAATTGATTTCTGAACTAATTAGTACAATTCAGAGAGATACCGAGCAATCGGTTAAGATCATGGAAGAAGTTACAGTCAATGCCGAACAGGGTGTTAAAGTCTCTGTAGAAACCTCGCAAAAATTTGCGAAAATCATTCAGAGTACAAAAGCTATTACACCACAGATTGAAGAAATTTCAGCAACTGTTCAGCAAATTTCAGCAAGTGTGGAAGAACTGTCAACGTCAGCCACGAATATTACTCAGCTGGCAAAAGTAAATTCTTCTAACTCTGAAGAAGTAGCAGCCTCAACTCAAGAGCAGCTAGCTTCGATGGAGGAAATCAACTCTTCTGCACAATCACTTGCCTATATGGCGGAAGAATTAAAAGATCTGGTAAACAGGTTCAAAATATAAACAAAAAGGAACCTTGATTTCGTTCCTTCACAAACTGACGGTAAACCCCATCTCAATTTGTCGATTGAAATGGGGTTTTCTCGTTTCTATGTGTTACTCGGTTGGATATTTACTGGCTAACCAGCTAGATAGCCCAAATGACATTGATAATCCAACTACTGCTTATAAGTATATATCTTTCTATCTGTAGCAACATCAAATCATCAGCCTTGTCAATTATATAACAACGAAAAAGCTTAACTGTTCTTTTAAGCTTTCTACATGTTCCATCGCTGAAGAATTAACCACTCTGTCTCAAATCTTCTCCCCCCTCCACAAAAAAACTTTATATATAAGACATTCCAGTGATTTCCTCAGTTTATTTTTTGCCCTCTTTTTACAAGATAATAGAAAGAGGATACTAAACAGGGGTGTGAATATGAGAAGAACAAAATGGTTACTTGCAGCAGGTTCGGTTGTTTTCCTGCTCATTTTTACAGCTGTTCAGCTTTTGCAGGAGGATGAAACCGAGCAGCAGAGCCGGACAACGCCTCGAATCAACACAAGCGGCCAACTGAGGGTGCTGCAGAATAAACGCAGCAACCCGCTTAATGCCATAAATATCAACAACGTCCAAAATGGAGAAGATATTACAGCGAGGCTGAATCATGATCCGGAAATAAAGGTTATCTATCACAACAACCAGGACACAAGCCATTATTATGACCATCAGGCAGCTGTGGACTTCATCTCAGAGCCTTCAGAAGAAGAGATCAGCCGGATTGCCAGCGATATCGAAGGAAGCATGGTCAGACACTTTAATTCTACATATGTGTTCCGCTCAGATAGCCGAGATACAGCCCAGCTGCTTGACTACTTTAACACACGGGAAAACATCGAATTTGCGGAGCCGCATTATATCCTCTTGCAAAATGGGCTGAATATACCGAATGACCTGATTTACAGGGAGCGGTACCAATGGAACCTTCCTGTCATTGAGACAGAGCAAGGATGGAACATTTCCCGCGGTAATAAACGGATTAAAATCGCGATCGTTGACACAGGGGTGGATCTGGATCATCCCGACTTAAAAAACCGGCTCAGCGAAGGTTATAATGTACTCGCGAATAACAATAACCCGGATGATGACAATGGTCATGGGACACATGTGGCCGGGATCATCGCTTCTGAAACCAATAACCGGGAAGGGACCGCCGGTGTCACCTGGTTCAATAAAGTCATGCCAATCAAAGCACTGGGCGCTGAAGGTTATGGCACTACCCTTGATATTGCGAAGGGTATTTTTTGGGCAGTCGATCATGGAGCGGATGTCATTAACCTCAGTCTTGGTAATTACCAGCGATCCGGCGTGATGGAGGAAGCTGTAGAGTATGCCTATAACCATAATGTTGTAATTGTTGCGGCTGCGGGAAATGACAATTCCGAACAGCCTTCATTCCCTGCCGCCTATCCGCAAGTTCTGAGTGTTTCGGCTGTGGATTATAATGGGAATCGGGCAGAATTTTCAAATTATGGCGACTTTGTTGATATTGCCGCACCGGGTGTCTATATTCCAAGCACGTATGTTCATAACCAGTATGCAGCCCTCTCGGGTACCTCCATGGCCGCCCCGCATGTGACTGGACTGGCAGGTTTGATTCTGTCTGCCAATCCGGAGCTTTCCAATCTTGAGGTCATGCAAATTATCAAAACATCGGCGATCGATTTGGGGTATAAAGGAAAAGACGAAAACTTTGGCAACGGGCTAATCGATGTAAACAATGCCCTTCAATCAGCACAAAACAGGCAAACCCGCCCTGAAAAACCGTTAGAAAAACTCCGCAATATTTTTAATCTGCGCTAAAGGGCCGTTCCGCTTTCATAGATAAGTGTCCCTTTTTCATGCAGGCGGGCATCAGGGCATTTAATAAGCGTCAGCAAATATGCTTTCACCGGCTGTGTTACAAATGAACCACTTTATGAGATTTGGCAAATTGGTTTAATTGGCCGCGATCATACGATAGACGAAAAAAGAAGGCTGAGATCCACCAGGCGCTGGATCTAGCCTTCTTTTGTTTAGCGGCGCTTAAAGCCTTCTTCTTCTAAGTACTGTACAGCTTCATTATAGGACGGAAAAGTTCCATCTAAGTTAAGCCCTGCATATGTATTCCACAAATCGTCTTCTTCTATCAGGATAAGGGTTTGGTTTTCAGAATTAATCCAGAGTTCTTGCGGAGCATCACCAATAATAGCGGCTTCCTCGTTGGAACGCGGTGCGAGCGATTTAATGGCATCTGCAATAATGGTCCGGAGTTCACTCTCATCAAAATCGCGGATGTTGACAAGACCTTTATCATCGGTTTGATAGCCTTCTGCCAGCTCGGCATACACAAAACCGTTACCGTTAGGATGAAGGTGGTAAACGACATTTTTTTTGTCAAATGCACTTTCTTCATATTGAAAGTTCACGCGGCCAAGCGATACATTTTTTCGCTCGAGTTCAGGAAAAGACTCGATAATCGCCAATTTCTGTTCAAAAGTTAACATGCTGCCTCCAGTTAAGTGGATTTTCAATTCGGTTCATTATATCATTAGAAGTGCATATCACAAAGCCAGTACAGCTGCAGAAAAAGAAAGGACACGATGATATATGACAACTGAAGGAAATTACCGAAAAAATATTGAACCTGGCCTGGAGGTTGAGATCGTTTTGAAAAAGGATCAGCGGACCGGGATGTTGACACGGGGAATTGTCAAAGACCTGCTTACGAATTCGAGCGTCCATCCGCATGGAATCAAAGTCCGCCTGGCTGACGAACAGGTCGGAAGAGTGAAATCAATTATTAGAAAATAATGATCTCCAAAGTAAAAGACACACGCTAATAAGCTTGTGCCGACGTCTTCTGACTGCCAGTTCTCAGGCAGTAAACGTTGGAATAGTCTGAAAGGGAGCTCCATTTTTTCAGAAGAAACAACCTATTCTGCACCGGCAATGAAATTTTGATCTTACTTGAGCTATTGGGCTAAGTCTTGACCCATAACCCGCTGCCATAATGATTCCTTTCAACTTTTATCCCATTTTTCATATGTCTGGATCGTTCTTTTATATAATTTCAGATATTTTCTAGTAATCATATTAATAGAAAAATGTTTTTCGACATACTGTCTCATTTTTTGGGGATCCGGACTCTTGTTCTTTCTAATGATTTTGATCATTTCTTTCTTTGTATCACAGAGTAGTTCGGGAAAACCTTGCATCGTTTCCACTACGCCACCTTTTCGAAAACAAATGGCTGGTGTTCCGCATGCCATTGCCTCAATTGGGACTAATCCAAAAGGTTCAAACCATGTTATAGGAAAAAGCACGAATTTTGCCTTTTTTATTAGGTTAAGTTTCTGTTCTCCACCAACTGGGCCGACATATCTAATTAGTTTGTTATCAATAAATGGCTGAACTTTTTCCTTGAAGTATTCCACTCCGTCCTGCTGAACAGGACCTGCAATAATGAGGGGTATTCCGGTCTCTTTTGACACTTCAATCGCAAAGTGAGTACCCTTATTTTCATTAATTCTTCCTAAGAACAACAAGTAGTTATCCTTTTTTCTGCAAAAAGGGTAATCATCTAGATTAAGGCCGTTATGAACAAATTCCCCCTTGCCTTTAGCTTTCTCCAGTAAAACGGCTTTACTTACGTATACAGGTGAAGGGATTTTCCTCGCTTTTGTTGTATGGCTAGTACAGATAGTTGGTATATTTAACTGTGCTTCCGCGACAAACCCCTTATGATCATGGATGATATCTACCCCCTCAGGCAACGTTTCTAATACAAATGATAGTAACGATTCACAGTCTTCAGGGTACTCAATTACTTTCCCTTTGCATGCAGAGCCTTTCTTGCCATAGAGGATCACTTCATGACCCATTTCAACTAATTGATTTGTAAGATAATAAACCTCTCTCTGGATTCCACCATAGTCAATAGGCGGTGTTACGAATGTTGGACTAGATATTTGCACGATTTTCATTAAATCACCATTCCAATTCAATCAACCTCAGTAATGTATGATATGTAAATTATTTATAATTGTATTTGGTTTATATCCTATTTTGGACAATTTGGTTGTCTGTCCAACATGATTATGATGAAGGTATATTTAGTCCGTCACAATCACTTTTTGTTCGTGATCTTCATAAATATAATAAAGATTTTATATATTTAACGGGGTGAACAGATGGTTTCAATAATTGCTTGTACGATGCGAGATCAGATGATGGACAATGTATTTGCCAACTATGCCAGACAAAAATGGGAAACCAAAGAACTTATAATCATTTTGAATAATGATCGAATGGATCTAAATAATTGGAGCAACAGAGCCAAGAAATATTCTAACATCTCAATCTATCAGCTGCCAGAGGAAAAAACATTGGGCGATTGTTTAAACTTTGGTATTTCAAAAGCTCGATATGACATTATCGCAAAGTTTGATGATGATGATTATTATTCCCCTTATTACTTAACTGAAGCAATGACAGCTTTTAAAAAGACTGGAGCAGAAGTAATTGGAAAAGGGACAAGTTTTCTTTATTTTGAACAAAATGATCTGCTAACGTTATATAGACAAGGCCTTGAAAATAAAGACGGTTCGAAATTTCTAAAAGGGGGGACTTTGATGTTTAAAAAGAGTTTATTTCCAAAAATAAAGTTCCCGTCACAGAAAGCCGGTTCAGATAGTCATTTTAGAAACCAATGTAAAGAGAATAACGTTAAGATGTATTCTACAAGCCGGTATAACTATGTGTGTCTAAGAAGGGCAGATTTAACAAGCCATACTTATCAACTTCCTCCAGAGGAATATATGAAAAACTGCGAAGTAGTTGAAACGACTAAAAATTTTGAATCGGCCGTTACAAAACGGTTTGGTAAGAAATGAAAATTTCTTACTCATGTAATGTGGACTAGTTATTTCGTAGTATCTGGGAAGGAGAGATATTTAGGTGGACAGTTCCTTCTTAACTGAGAGTGAAATAGAGTCTATCAATCTGTGGATATCCAAAATGGAACAAAAGAAAATTGTCGATAGTGATACAAAAATGAAAACCATCAGTGAAGCGGAAAATACTCTAGCACTTAATTATAAACGGATCGGATTTGGAAACAATCGCATTGTTTATGACCTTAACAATGGATTTGTGTTGAAAGTAGCAATCTCTGAGTCGGGGATACAATCCAATGAAACCGAATTTAATACCTACCAAAACTGTCCCTTAATCTTGCGAGTACATCTTTGCCCAGTAGAAGAGTTGGGCAATGGGTGGATTATTATGGAGAAGGCCCTTAACATCGTGCCAGATAACGAAGAGTATCAGCACAAGGTATCTGGATTGCAAAATAAATTTTTAAAATCAGGGATAAAGGCTAATGATATGAGGATTCGAAACTTAAGATTATCGAATGATGGTAAAATCATTGTCATCGATTATGGCGCATTTAAATATACGAAGAGAAAATAGGTTGAATGATATTTTTATGTATGATAAATTGCGACTTTTGACTATATAGATAATCATTACAAACCAACAATACACACCCTTCGTTTGGTTTTATTACTCTTGAATGAATTCCTGCATTTCTTTAAATTGCACTTTGTCAAAAAATAACAGGGCAACCGAAAGCGTCAAAATTTTGTGAGAGAATCTTATTACCGTCATAAAGTAGGGCATTCTTTAGGCTTAGATCATGAAAACGAAGTACCTGCATAACAGGAGAAAAGGATTTAAAGGCTTTACTTAAGCAGAAAAATAGGATCATAATTATTAAGCTTGGCTATTCAACTCCCATGACAAATAAAAAGGAGGAGCAATCCTAATTTATGTACCAATTAAAAACAAAAGAAACCGAAAACAGTGTCATTGAGTTTATTGAGAGTGTCGAAAACCCGAAAAAACGTGAAGATGCATACAAACTACTGGATATTTTTACTGAAACGACGGGTTACAAAGCGAAGATGTGGGGACCGAGTATTATTGGATTTGGTTCGTATCATTATAAATATGAATCCGGTCACGAAGGCGATGCGCCGCTAGTTGGCTTTTCGCCGCGAAAAGCCAAAATCAGTTTGTATTTTGCTACGGATGACACAACACGAGCGGACTTGCTGAAGGACTTTGGAAAACATACGACAGGCAAAGCGTGTGTGTATATCAACAAAATATCAGATATCGATGTGGATGTATTGAAGGCGTTAATCAACCAATCTGTAGCGTTTTTGAATGATATGTATCCGAACCCGCGCAATTAAGACGTTGTAGAGAAGAGTTGACTTAAGACTTTGATATTTCGTACTCAAACTGCTGATATGATTGCCATGCTAAAGAATCACCTCCAAGGATAACGCTTCCTGATGAGGTGATTTTTTCTAAGCGGTTGTTAGGTGATTCTTTGGGTTTGATCAATCATTTGTTCAAAAATGCTGGACTACCTTGACATTAAAATAACACGTTCAGAAAGTCATATTAATCCAATAGACGGGAGTAAGAAATACGTATAACAACAATTGACGTTCGTTTGCTGGTTTCCAATCAGGTTTTGGAAACGAGTTAAACAAGTCTTCTACATTACCTCTGACTGTAATTATGGGATTGATTGACTGAATCAACTCAATACATTCACTCGGTTGTGGACCTCTGAAAACAATGTCACCTAGACAAATAACCGCATCGGGAGCTTATTAGATTCCATATCAATTGATAACACAAATGCAGAAATTTTTCATGCCACGCCTGAATCGCTGGGAGAGGTGGTGTATCCGTGGGCTAGCTTGGAGGAGCTAGATAAACTACATACGAATGAAAAGACAAATTTAGTTTTGTTTGGCCATGTTCATCATGCTTTACCAGACAAGCGAATGGAAGAACAATAGTACATGCGGGGAGTGCAGGCTTTTCATTTGCTGGTGATAATCGTGCCAGTTATGCAATTATTGATATCGATCAAACAAATTTAGCTGTTCAATTAAGAAGGGTGTCTTATGACATTGAGAAGGTCATAAAGATAGCACAAAAGAGAAGCATGCCAGATATCGACGCGTTGGAGTATGGATTAAGACATGCCATTTATCCATACAGTGGTATGCCTGTGAAGTAGGTCTTACATTTTTTGTTCATTCAATGGGGGGTGTTTGAGTTAACTCCAAAGTTATGCTTAAGGAATGGACACATTCGAACTTATGTACGAACTAAAAACAATAAGAAACCGAAAATGAGATTTATTCGTTAACCCCGTGGGTGTTAATCAAACGTTTGTTTAAAAATCAGGATTATATTAACCTGGTCAGAAAAACTATGTAAACGCAATAGAGGATATATGAATTACGCCATAACAATATATTAAAAATTAGGGGACACTATGAAAGATATTCGAGTGCTTATAGTCGATAATGGGGAGGGTATTAGGGGTTTTTCGGAAAAATATCTGGAACGGAGGGTACTCAAATGTTGTTATTATTCCGATACAATTGGCAGGTAAGAGAAGAATGGTTCGAATGGTGTGAGCAACTGTCTGAAAAAGGAGCTACAACGTCCAAGAGTCGGTGGAAAAGGAGGTATTTTGCAAACACTTTTTCATATAGTGGACGTGGAACAAGCGTGGATTAGAGGATTACAAGGAAAGCCTAAATTTCATTTTATTTATGAAGATTAATCCTCACTTAAATTGATAGAAGATTTATCCAACAATTGTGTACCCGAAGTTGAGGAGTATGTTGGGAATTGGTCAGAGGATAATGAAACTCTTAAATTAGACGGATTTACATATGCTGATGTGATTCGGCACGTAATCGCTCATGAAATTCACCATATTGGTCAGTTGTCAATTTGGTCAAGAGAGTTAGGTTTGAAACCTGTTTCTGCTAATCTAATTGGAAGAGGACTACATTGACACACTCTCTTTTTTATAAATGGGTACTTATCTATAAAAAAGTAAAGTTGATACGAGTCGCCTTTCATTTTTTCAGCAAACTGTTCTAAAGCTACGGATTTGTATGCAGTATGCTTGTCGGGTATTCGGATCAAAACTCTTGTACTGGCCGGAAAGCAGATTAACATATTAAACCGTGTTTGTGAACTGTACAACCAATTTTCTGATAAAATTTTCTGAAATCTATTGCTTTAAGTTATCTCTTTATATGATAATAGTGACAATTATTAAAATTTAATAGATTTTTTTCCTTATCAAGAGAGGTGGAGGGAATGGCCCTATGAAACCCGGCAACCGCTGTTTTTTCAAACAGAATGGTGCTAAGTCCTAAAGAACAAGTTGTTCTTAAAGATGAGGAGGAGATTGAGTATTCAAACTCTTCCTTTTATCAGGAAGATTTTTTTTATTTATATAGAGAGGAGTTTTTCTAGGATGCTAAACGACAGCACAAATTTGCGTAATTCTAATCAAACAGTTTTATCAGAAGAGGCACCGTTCAGGGCTGATCATGTTGGAAGTTTATTAAGGCCAGACAAAATTAAAAATGCCCGTTTGCAAAGAGCGGCTGGAGAAATTACATTGGAGCGGCTAAGAGAAGTAGAAAATGAGGAAATTGTGAGGATTGTCAATAAGCAAAAAGAGATAGGACTTCAAGCAGTGACAGATGGAGAGTTCCGCCGGGCATGGTGGCATTTTGACTTCCTTGAAAATTTGATTGGTGTGGAAGGTCACGATACAGACAGTGGTATACAATTTCATCAAACTCAAACAAAATCACACGCGATCAAAGTGACCGGAAAATTGGATTTTGGGCAGCATCCGATGCTCGAAGATTACAGATTTCTACAGAGCATAGCCGAAATGCATACCACTAAAATGACGATCCCAAGTCCGAGTATGCTCCACTTCCGCGGTGAAATAGAAAAAGATGCTTACAGCGATGATGAAGAGTTTTTCCATGATCTAGCCTTAACGTATAAGAAAGCGATCCAGTCATTCTATGATGCCGGCTGCAGATACTTACAGTTGGATGACACTTCGTGGGCGTATCTTTGTTCTGAAGAACAAAAAGAGCATATTCGGGCAAGAGGTTTGGATCCCGACTATCTTGCTGGTATGTATTTAAAAACAATTAATGATGCGGTATCAGCCAGGCCTGCAGATATGAAAATTACAATGCATATTTGCCGGGGTAATTTTCGTTCGACTTGGATTTCTTCTGGTGGATATGAGCCTGTAGCTGAACTACTATTTGACAGGCTTAATATTGACGGCTTCTTTTTGGAATATGACACTGACCGCGCAGGTGGCTTTGAACCATTACGTTTTGTGAAAAGACCTGATTTGAAGATCGTATTGGGATTGATAACATCTAAGTTCGGAGAATTGGAGAATGCGGAAGAAGTTAAACGCCGTATTGAAGAAGCCTCCCGTTTTGTCGATTTACATCAGCTGTGCCTGAGTCCGCAATGCGGTTTTGCCTCTACAGAAGAGGGTAATTTACTGACAGAAGAACAACAATGGGCAAAACTCCGCCATGTTGTGGAGATTGCTCAAGATGTTTGGAAGTAACTTCCTTGTCACAGAGACAGCAAAAACAGTTAATCTTAAAAAATTTCGACAGAACTTTAGGAAATGATGAAATGGAAGCGCAACTGAACAGATTACTTATTGGACTTCCCTAGATAGAAAACTATTGGAATAACAGCAATTTTCCCTTGATTGGCTACATGCCTTTCAAGGGTTTCTTTTTATCAGCATCTCACCTTTCCGGTGAAAGTGACTAACTGAATAATGTTATTGACATTCTAATTCCGTCGACTATAATTTAAGTAGTTAAGTAATTACTTAAATATTTAAGAGGGAGGTAAGTATTGATTGTCCATAAATGAGTTATTTAGAGCTTTATCTGATGAAAATAGAAGGAAAATATTAGACCTACTGCGAAAAGGAGATATGACTGCTGGAGATATTGCGAAACATTTTGATATGAGTAAGCCTGGAATATCACAACATTTGTCGGTTCTAAAAAATGCTGATTTAGTGTATGCCGTAAAAAAAGGACAGTATGTTTATTATTCTTTAAATTCAACTGTTTTCCAGGATGTTATGAAATGGATTATCCAATTTAATTCAAACTCTAAGGAGGAAAATCATGATTAAAAAAATTAGCATATGTGTTTTAACCATTTTATCTTTCATTGTAAGTATATATTTCTATGCCGCGAATTTTACCTTTGATGAAGCAAGGTATGGTCCAAGTGAAGTCATATTATATGTTATTCCGTTCACGATGGTTATGGTAAACAGCAACCTCTTTATCCTTCCAAAATTGATTAAACAACAAGGGTCATACTCTCGTTTTATAAATGGCCTTGAAAACATTTTTTTGTCACTGTCAATGATCCTATTTATGCTTCATTCTGGCTTGCTTCTTGTCTCAACAGGAACAGAAGTTAACTTGCTTCTACTAATTCCTATAAGCGTGGGAATTGTACTCATCACCACTGCCAACACACTTCCTAGATTCCAACTTGAATTAGATGGAAATTCCTCACCATTAACAAAATCAACTAGCCACGTATGGAATGTTGTAGTACGCCCATTTTCTTTTCCTTTGTTTGTCGGAGGTACTCTTATGTTATTTTCCGTGTTTCTCCCTGGGGCTCTGATGTTGATTGGTTTCTTCACGATACTTCTATGTACATTGTTTGCTTCTATATTTCGTGCGTATAGGGCATACCAAACACATGTAAATGATATATAAATAAATTTCATAAAGCATTTCTTTAACTGAAAAACGAACAATGTACTGAATCCTTCTGGTTTATTAAGACAATTTAATTCGTTGTTCGGTTTAGCTTATTACATTATGGAAATTCCTCATGTAAATATGGAGGAGGGTCTTTTTGAAAAAAGATAGTATTTGTCCAGAATGCGGATCGACCAAAACCAAAACTGGCGATTTTAAAGGTTATGGGGCCCTGTTTAAGAAAAACACCGTAATAACACACTCGCCAGTAGATGCTCATTTTTGTGTGAATTGTGGTTTTGTCTTATTTCTTAGAGTAAGAAACCCGGAAAAATTTATTTAATCATGTTGCACTGCCAGGCCGGAATAGGCAGGAAAAAGGGGGAAGGTTTGTGAATAATTTCGAACAAGAATATCTCTCGATAACAATAAACCAATTTAAACATTTTAAGGAGCGAGCGGAAAAGGCATTTAGTCAGCTATCAGAAGTACAATTACACAGGAAACCAAGTGAAGAATCGAATAACATCGCAATCATTATAAAACATTTGAGCGGCAATATGAGATTAAGATGGGTTGATTTTTTAACGACAGACGGAGAAGAGCCGTATAGAGACAGAGATGACGAATTTTGTGATAATGGAGAGTCTAAGAAAGATCTTTTATACAAGTGGGAAGAGGGATGGGATTTACAAAACACAAGTTCACCGAGCTAAATTGTTTTTTTTAGCTAAGCCTCTGATTGAATCATAGCTATTGCTAGAATCTACTTATCTCTCAGTTAAGACAGAAATTACGCCGGTGAAATCATACACCTTATCTCCAATAGCGGTGAGATGGATTGAAATTAAAATTGTATAAACTGCAATAACCCCTAGAAAAAACAGAAGAGCAGCCTTACTTTTTAGTTGTTAAAATGATAAATGTTTTTTAGGTGCACTCTTACACTTAGAAAGCTGAAGATCAATAATTTTACAACAGTTTCATTTGAATCCATTAATAGCAGGGGGAAAAAGTTGGAACGAACTTAGCGTTACTTTGGTTTTGAAATCAGCTTTAAGATATGGCTCTGCTTTTATCAATGCTGATTTGCAAGTTAATCATGAAGATTTAATTTTAATATCAAACTCTTTCAGTTTTCGGTAGAGTGTGCTTCTTGAAATTCCGAGAATTTTGGAGGCTTCTGTTAAGGTAGCTGTCTGGTTAACAGCTGTGATAATCGACTGTTTCGTCGACTCATTAAGTGATAACTCTGTTAAGGAGGTATGAGAATTATTTTTCACGAACAGATCGTCTGGGAGATGGTACGGTTGAATCATATCTTCAGGAATAGCTAATAAAAAGCTACGCTCCAAAATGTTACGAATCTCCCGGACATTTCCCGGCCACGGATAGGACAAAAGGATTTCCAAGGCTTTATTGCTGATCCGATTTGGCCCGTCCTGATATTCCTTCTGAAATTGAGCAAGAAATTTTTGCACTAATTCCAAAATGTCCTCCCTTCTGTCACGGAGTGCTGGTATATGAATGGATAGTACATTCAGCCGAAAATATAAGTCAGAACGGAACGATCCGTTAAAAGCAATTTCTTCTTTCAAGCTTTTGTTGGTAGCAGCGATGATCCGGACATCAATTGCGCGCTCTTTCGTATCCCCGATTCTGGTAATCTTACGCTGTTCAATCGTCCGCAGCAAAGCAGCCTGTTGTTCAATTGGCATATCACCAATCTCATCCAGGAATAACGTGCCCCCTTGTGCCATTTCAAACTTTCCAATTTTCCCCCCTTTTCTTGCCCCTGTAAAAGCTCCATCTACATAGCCAAACAATTCGCTTGCAATCAGATTTTCCGGTAACGCCGCTGTGTTTACAGCAATAAACGGTTTTTGGGCACGCAAACTTTGCTCGTGTATCGCACAGGCCAGGACTTCCTTTCCGACACCTGTTTCACCAAGAATAAGCACATTTGCATTAGAACGTGTGGCCACCTCTGCTATCTTTAATTGTTTTTGAAACGCTGCATTTTTCGTCACAATGGGCGAGAATATCACTTTTGCACCTTGAACGTGACGCTCATTGTATATTTTTTTTCGAAGTACAATCAATTCAAAAAACGACTCAATAAATTCCCTAATGATTGTGAAAGTATGCCTCAGTTCGTTTAATCTATTATTACTTATCACTTGTCCAGCTGTGATCTCAAGAATGTCACAAGCTTTTTGGTTAGCATAGACTATTTGTCCAATATTTGATATAAGCAGAACCGGCTCGTCTGAAATTTTCCCCCACTCCAGAATCATTGCTTGCCAATCGACTTTTGTTGGTTGTTTGTGCAATCCGTTTGTTTCCTCTAAAAAAAATGGACTGGCTTTGATCGTGTCTTTCGAGTCCCACACAATTGTAAACTGTCCATTTAGACAAACCCGGCCAATTCGGATTTTTCTGCTTAAATGATGATTGTTATCTATAGAGATGGTACCCTCCGGTGTTTCATAAGTTTTTCCTGATAAATAATCAAGAAGTGTTTGATAATATGTGCTTTGCGTTTCGGTGATCGATTCTAGCAAAAGCCTTACGCCGATGTACGTGTTGAGCATAACAGAGGAAATGACAGTGTCGCACCCAATAAATTTGTTGAACTCTTTAACAAATCGAATGTTATCCTCTGAATCGATGGATTGAAAGTAACCGCCACAAGCATAATGGCCTGCCATATAGGTAGCTCCAATTGCTTCGATTTCTGATTCTTTTGTAATAGGACTGAAAACCGGTATTTTTTCAGCTGAAAAGCCTGCCTCATATAATGCTCGATAAAAAGGAATCTGACTTTCACCGACTACCGTGGATAACACTACATCGGGTGCGGTTATCTTCAGTTCATCGATAATGGATGAAAAATTTGTATGACCCAATGGAAGGTGATGCTCTCCGACGACGGAACCATTCTTATTGCCTAGAAGATAATGAACCTGCTGATTTGTATAGTGAGGATAAATATAATCGCTTCCAATTAAAAAAATATTTTTTCCAAAGTGACGGGTAATATAGTCCAGCATCGTTTCGATTTGCTGATTCGGAACTTCGCCGGTATAAAGTACATTTTTATCGATTTCCTTTCCTTCATAAAGTGCAGGGTACATTAACAAACAATCATGTTGTTTTAACAAGGGCAGAATCGCTTTCCGGCAGGCAGATGAATAACATCCTGCAAATATACGGATACCAGTGGCAATCAACTTCTTAATTTGATAGACAGCAACATTTGGATCGGACTTGATGTCTTTCGTTATAAACTTAAATTCAACCTGGCTGTCACACTCCTTTTCAAATCCTTCTAAAGCAAATTTTGCTATCTGGTATTGGCCTTTTTCCGTTATGGAAGTGGTGCCAGTTAAAGAAAATAATAATCCAATTTGTACAATCACCGATTTACCTCCCCCGTTTTGTTTCAAAATGACTCACTGTTTTAAATTGAAACAAGTAAACTCAAACGACGTTTAGACTCGTTATGGATTGTATAAATCTCCGAATTTTCTGAATACATTGTAACAAATTCAAACAAGTCTTTCAAATCTGTCTGAAAAAAGCCGATTTTAAGGGGATATGAAGTTGGCATGGAACTTGCAATAAACATTATTGTGTAGTGAATATACACAAAAAAATGATGAAGAGGGGAATCTTTTATGAGACACGGTGATATTACAAGTACGAATGATACTGCAGGTGTGGCTGTTGTGAACTACAAAATGCCTCGGCTGCACACGAAGGCGGAGGTTTTGGAAAACTGCCACAACATTGCCGATATGATTGCCGGAATGAAAAAGGGGCTTCCGGGTATGGATCTAGTGGTTTTTCCTGAGTACAGTACCATGGGCATCATGTATGATCAGGAAGAAATGTATGCAACAGCAACTACTATCCCCGGAGAAGAAACAGAGATTTTTGCTCAAGCGTGTCGAAAGTCTAACGTATGGGGCGTTTTTTCCTTAACAGGTGAACAACATGAAGACCATCCAAATAAAACTCCATATAACACATTAATACTTATGAATAACAAAGGTGAAATCGTTCAAAAGTACCGTAAAATTCTACCTTGGAATCCAATCGAACCATGGTACCCCGGTAATTCAACACATGTTGTAGAAGGTCCTAAAGGATTAAAAATCAGTTTAATTATTTGTGATGACGGCAATTACCCTGAAATTTGGCGAGACTGTGCGATGAAGGGTGCCGAATTGATTGTTCGTTGTCAAGGCTATATGTATCCATCGAAGGAACAACAAGTGATGGTAGCGAAAACGATGGCTTGGATGAATACATCTTATGTAGCTGTTGCAAATGCTACCGGTTTTGATGGTGTGTACTCCTACTTTGGCCACTCTTCGATTATTGGGTTTGACGGTGGCACTCTGGGAGCCTGTGGAACTGAAGAAAATGGGATTCAATATGCGGAACTGTCCGTCTCACAAATTCGTGATGCAAGAGCCAACTGGCAATCACAAAACCATCTGTTTAAGTTGCTCCACAGAGGATATACCGGAATCCTGCAATCAGGTGAAGGCGACAAAGGTATTGCTGATTGCCCATTTGACTTCTACCGTACATGGGTTTTGGATGCAAAGAAAGCACAGGAAAACGTCGAACAAATGACAAGGAAAACAATTGGGACAGCCCAATGCCCAATCGAGGGAATCCCGCATGAAGGAAAGGAAAAGGAAGCAGGCATTCGTTAAAGGGCATCCACTTTACTACCGAGTCAGATGGGACTTTTCCTATCTGGCTCTACTGAAAGTGATCTTAGGAGGTGCAACGAATGCCTTACATTACTGATCGATTGCAATCTTTAAACGGTGCCGAGGGCAGTAAGAAAGAAGATTCCCTTCATAATCTGTCCGTATCACCCGAGCGAAAACTTCAAACCAGATTTCGTTTTGATGTAGATGAGATTGTAAGTGCCTTGCGGGAAAGAATATTCGGGCAAGATGAGGCCCTAGCTCTTGTGGAAAATATATTGCGTATTACTTGGTCCGACATTTCTGAACAAAACCGCCCTCGTTTTATTTCGTTGTTGGTTGGCCCTACAGGTGTTGGTAAAACAGCAATTGTTGAACTATTGGCTGAAGTTATGCACGGCGACAAAGACCAATACAACAGGATTGATATGAATACTTTGGCGCAAGAACATTACGCCGCTGCATTTTCAGGCGCTCCACCTGGCTATGCCGGCAGTAAAGAGGGATCCACAATCTTTAATAAAGGTAAGGTTGAGGGGACTTTTGGAAAGCCCGGGATAGTTTTATTTGATGAAGTGGAAAAAGCTGACCAGGCAGTTGTTCAAGCCTTGTTAAACGTTTTTGACAACGGGATTTTACGTTTAACATCGGGTGAGGCCGAAATTAATTTTCGCAATTCGATCATTTTCATGACTAGCAATATTGGTTCAAGGACTGTTTTTGAATTTGGGGAACCTAATTTTAAAGCTAAGGTCACGCGATTATTTTATTCGATGAAGTACGGGACCAATTCATTAAAGGAAGTTGTCAATCGTCAATTGGAAAAACATTTTGCCCCGGAATTCTTGAACAGAATTGATGAAACTGTTGTTTACCAATGGTTAGATGAGGACGCATTGGATAAAATGATTGATCTGCTAATAAGTGATTTAAATAAGCGGCTTCAAAAACACCGATGTCGGGTTGGATTAGAGGAAGGAGCCAAGGATTGGTTAATCAAAAAAGGATTTAGCCGCCAATATGGAGCTAGAGAATTAAAACGTGTCTTTAGAAAACAAGTAGAAATTCAATTAGCGAGGGAGTTGCATTCACTAACGTTAGGAGAAAATGACGTTGAATTTATTGTTAGAAAATCAGCAGATCAGCTCACAATAGAAAAACATGGCTGATGAAGGGTTTAACTAGCTAAAGATACAACTGAGGTAAAATAGCGGTGGAGCGATGCAAATGAAAAAAATTTATGTAACAGGCAGTGCATATTATCTCGACAAAATGCAGACGCACGATTAATTTTATGTCGCTCCGCTCTTTTTTTCTTTCATATATAAAAAAGAGGTGTGAAGTATGTCCAATGTTGGCTTGCTGTATGTCGGCGCGGTACTTTTTGTTAATGGCTTGATGTTGCTTGGGAAAGTCGAAGGAAAAAGTGCAGGTGTGTTCAACTTATTTGTGGGCTCGTTGCAGGTGATTACTCCGATCTATGTCATTATTTCCAATCCTCACGATTCATGGACAATCTTGCAAGCGTCTGGAACTTTTTTATTTGGCTTCACATATCTATACGTCGGTATTAACAATTTATGCGATTTAGATGCAACGGGTTTCGGGTGGTACTCGCTATGGGTTTCAATCATGGCTGTCGGATATTCAATAGTAACCTTCATCCATTTTAATGACTACAAGTTTGGAATCATCTGGCTAATGTGGTCATTCCTTTGGTTTTTATTTTTCCGATTGCTTGCTTTGAATAAAGACATTGGTCGGTTTACAGGATGGGTGACTATGATTCAATCATGGTTAACTGCCACTATTCCGGCATTTTTGTCTTTAATCGGAGTATGGACCCAAGTGAGCGCCCTTGTAATTTCTGCTGTAACAGCGGCGGTCGTTGTTAGTTTTATTATATTGTACTTTTCAACAAAGACTATTAAGAAAAAGCATTCTTCCCTTGATGTTTCTGCGACTTAAGAGATTGAGTGAAAACTGACTGGTATTTATCAGCCGGTTCTTATTTAAATGCGGGACTAACTCCACCATTTTTAGAGCTTGTTTTTTAATTAATTGGTCGACAATTATATCAAAAGAGGGTATCCCAAAACCTGGCTGTTGGAGCACCCTCTTTTTCTTTAAAGTTGTTTGTATACAAAGGTATGGACTGATTATAATTAGTAAAACCATGTATGGCCTGAATGATATAACTTTGGGATTTTGTTTTTTTGAAAGAATGAAACCGGTATGGGCGACAAATATTAAGAAAGTTAGTACGAAATTAAGGAAACATCTGAAACCGTGAATATGCCAACAAGGCATAATGTTATCATCTAAAAAGATGTAATAAAATCAAAGCAGGTGGATCATCAATGCAAATTAAAAAAATCGAAACTTTTCCGTTGCTTTACAAAATTTCGCAACCTTATGGTGATGCAAACGGATATAAGAATTACAGAACCTGCTATTTGATCCATATCATTACAGACTCCGGTGTAGATGGTTGGGGAGAATGCATTGATTGGTTGCCTGCATTGCATCTCGGATTTAAAGAGCGGATCACTCCTTATTTAATCGGAAAGTCTGTTTATCATCGTTTGCAGCTAGTCAATACGATAAAGAAGTGGCATCAAAGGGCAGCTACAGCAGTGAGTATGGCTTTAACGGAAATAGCAGCTAAAAGCGCAAACCTATCTGTGTGTGAGCTGTGGGGAGGAAGCTATCGAGACAGTGTACCAGTTTATGCCTCTTTCCAATCGTATGCCGACAGGAAGGATTGGATGCATCACTCACTGAAATCTATTGAACAAACAATTACACAAGGTTTTAATAAAATAAAAGTAAAAATAGGCGGAAGGACGCTGCAAGAAGACGAATCTCATATTCATTCACTGCAGGACATGATTGAGGGAAAATTGCCGATCATCATGGATGCAAACCAAAGTTATGATGTGGCAACTGCGCGTAAGTGGGAGCGTCATTTTTCCAAATGGTCAAATGTGCTTTGGTTTGAAGAGCCACTGCCTTTGGATAACATGGAGGAGCTGAAACTGCTGCGCACAGTCCTTTCGGTGCCGATTGGCGGTGGAGAAAATATGAAGGGTGCGAAGCAATTTGTGCCGTTTTTATGTGAAAATGCTTTAGACATTATTCAACCGGATCTAATGCATGCAAATGGAATCGATGATTTCCGGGATACTTTACAGCTCGCGCGTCATTTTGGAACAAGGGTGTCGCCGCATGCGTATGATGGAGCCTTATCAAGGTTGTACACGATATTCAGCCAATCATGCTTGTCTCCGTCGAGTAAAATGGATGAAACAGACATTGAACCAGTAGAGTGGGATGTCATGGAAAATGCATTTTCCGAACTGATCAATATACAACCCAGCAATGGGATCGTTCAAATCCCGAGCGGAATTGGCATAGGTGTCAACATCAATCAAGAGTTAATCTCCCGCTATCTATGGGATGGCTCCTCTTATTGGTAAGTTTTTATGAATAAAAAAACACCTGTCCATAACTGGATCAGGTGAGTTGCGCGTTTCCCGATATAACGTTGGCCATCCAAACCTTTCGATCCAGTAATAATTCAAATTGATTCAATACGATGTCAAGTATATGCTTATTGATCAATCTCGCTGATGTTTTCCTTTAAGTGAAGCTGTTGCACCCCTATGTCCTTCTTCTTTTCTGAAACCTTTATCCAGCCTCCCGGCATTTTCAATATCACCCGAAGCTTCGTAGCCGGCAATTTCTGTATTGGAAGTAGTTCCGTACAAGCCCATGTTACCCAATTCAACATTTATTTTTTCCTGGACGTCATCTTTTTCTTGATCCACTTTTTTCACCTCCTAAGGGTAATGTAACCAATAAGTAAATGATTTAAAAAATAGCGGCAAAATTTTTTTGATTTCGTCTACCTATAATGATGTTGTTCGTAAAAATAAATTATTTATGACACCTTCAAATTAAAATTCTCCTTAATTACATTATCAAAACAAATGATAAAAATGAAAGAGGAGTAGTGAACCGATCAAAAATGATATTTTTTTCCCATTTAAATTTAAATTATAATGATTTACCATTGTTTAAGTGATAGTTATAAATCGTAATTATAACGATTTATAAAAAGTAATGGAAGGAGTTGAACTAGAAGGGACTGCCTTAAAACAATTTTTTATTATATCCAATTATCAAACACATGTTTATTATCATTCTCGTGTTATACAATTTAAATCGTAATAATTTCGATTACGGAGGAGCGCACTATGTCAAAAAAGAAAATACGAATGACATTATTGGTCACTATTTTTCTCCTAGTTCTATCTGCATGTTCATCTGCAAGTGTGATGGAAGGAAGGAAAGTTAACAAAAACAAGCAAGAGTTAACGTTTCTCTCCAACTTCCCGAGTGAAACATTGGATCCGCATTTAAATTACACTCCAGTGAGGGCAGGGGTAGCAGAAACCCTTGTTAAGATAAACGAGGAATTAGAATTGGAACCTTGGCTTGCAGAAGAATGGAAAACTGAGGATAACGGACAGTCATGGGTGTTTAGAATTAGAGACAATGTGACATTTCAAAATGGAAAAAAGGTTAATGCAAAAGCTGTTAAATCCTCGTTAGAGAGAAATATAAAAGTTAGCGAAGCTATTAAGAATTCTCTGAAAATCCAATCGTTAACTGCCGAGGGACAAATCTTAACTATAAAAACCGAACAGCCTTTGCCACATTTGCCTTCTGAACTGGTCCATCCCAATACAGCTATCATTGACGTAAGTGAATCTAATTTTGATCAAAGACCGATTGGAACGGGGCCGTTTCAGGTTGTTTCATTTGATGCAAATAGCAAATTGGAATTAGAGAGATATGACGCATATTGGGATGGGCGAGCAAGGCTTGATCGTGCAATTTTAACTTTTAACGAAGATGCAAATGCCCGCACATTGGCTCTGCAATCAGGGGATGCAGATATTGTTTATCGTCCAGCCATTGAAAGCATTGAATCTTTAAAAAGCGATAAAACAATCGTTACGAATGTGGTTCCTAGCTTACGAACTCATCTCCTAATGTACAACACTTCCAAAGAATCATTAGCTGATCAGAATGTAAGAAAAGCTTTCGACGCTTTGATTGATCGAAAAGAAGTGGTGGAAAGCATAATGGCAGGTCAAGCGACAATCGCATCAGGACCATTCTTGTCAGATTTTCCTTTTGCCCCTGCCTCTGAAGAAGAGCCATTTGGCTTACATATCGCAAAAAAGCATCTAGAAGCGGCAGGATACGAAATTGAAAATGGAAAGGCAAACAAGGATGGTAAACCTCTTTCGCTTAACTTACTAACTTACTCATACCGACCAGAACTTCCTTTAATAGCGCAACTCCTGCAATCTAATGCAAAGAAACTTGGTATCACCATCAATATTCAACAAGTAGATAACATTGATGAATATTTAGCGAAAAACGAACATTGGGATCTGGCTACCTACAGTATGATTACTTCTCCTAGAGGGGATGCAAGTTTCTTCCTTAATTCGACGTATATGCCCGGTGGTGCCATTAATCCCGGTCAAATTCAGAATGATAAGCTTATCAACGTTATAAGTGAATTAAATCTTGCAGTGGAAGAAGAGAAAAGAAACGAAATAGCCAAGCAAGCGATTATCACTATTGATAAGGAAACACTCCATTCATTTCTCGTTCATCCTAATAATTTTGTAGCATACAAAGATTATGTGGACGGCTGGATAACAAGTAAAAGTGAATATTATGCCTTGACTAACGAACTAGGCGTGAGGGAAAAGTGAAACATTTAGCCAAACGGCTGTTTGAACTCGTCTTGTTCCTATTGTTGCTTTCTTTCATAAGCTTCGTTTTTATGAAAATGGCCCCGGGTGATCCTGTCAGGTACGTACTTAACATAGATGATATTGCAATATCGGAAGAACAAATAGAGGAACTGCGAAATGAATTCGGATTTAATGACCCAATATATATACAATATTGGAGGTGGCTGCAGAATTTCTTTGCATTCGATCTAGGTTATTCCTATATGACCAATCAGCCTGTATTAGTTGAACTGGCGGAAAGATTTCCAGCAACTCTAATTCTCACCTTCACTTCTCTTATAGTAATGGTACTAATCGCTGGTCCGATAGGGATTTTAGCAGCACTACACAAAAATAAATGGATAGATCATTTCAGCAGATTACTGGCTTTATTAGGTGCTTCCCTACCCAGCTTTTGGTTAGGACTGCTCTTTATCCAACTATTTTCTGTTAAGTTCGGGATTTTCCCATCAATGGGGAAAGAGACATTTAGTCACTTGATTCTTCCTTCCCTAACATTAGGACTTGGGATGTCTGCGGTGTATGTTAGATTATTACGCTCAAGTTTATTGGAGACTCTAGGACAAGACTTCATACGATCAGCGAAAGCTCGGGGGCTTAGCAGAAAAAGGATACTTTTTTTTCATGCACTTCGTCACAGTCTTACTCCAGTAATCACGATTTTTGGTGTAAGTCTGGGAAGTTTGCTGGGAGGAACAGTAATTATTGAAGTTTTGTTCGCTTACCCGGGAATTGGAGAGTTAGTAGTGGAGGCCATTGTTCGAAGAGATTATCCCATTATACAGGGCTACATTCTGTTTATGGGTATGTTTGTTGTCATAATTAACATAATAGTAGATCTTTCTTATCGATATCTTAATCCGGAAATTAGATTTAAGGAGGCAGACCACAGTTGAAACAAATAACAACCTTTATCCTTCCTAAATTTAAATTTGGAATTATATTATTGACTCTGTTTATAACGTTCTTACTTCTGGCACCGTTTTTTGCCCCCTACGACCCGATAAATGTCGATATGGGCGAGAGATTGAAGCCAATTAGTTCAGAACATATATTAGGGACGGACCATCTGGGGAGAGATGTCTTTTCTCGCATTTTAGTAGGGGTACATACAACTGTGGGAACAAGTTTGTTTGTTTGTTCAATCTCATTATCTATTGGAGTACCGATTGGGATTCTGTCTGGTTATGTTGGTGGGAAAATTGACCGGTTCTTTATGAAAATGGTGGATGCTTTTATGGCCTTTCCGGACTATATTGCAGCTATAGTATTAAGTGGGTTGTTAGGACCGGGAACGTTAAATCTAGTATTCGCAATTATAGTTGTAAAATGGGTTGGTTATGCTAGATTAGCTAGAAGTACAGTCCTGTCCCTAAAACATAGAGATTATATTACGATGGGAAAAATTAATGGACTCGGCTCTATTGACATCTTTCGAAGACACATGATTCCACACATAATAGGAAATGTGATGGTTTTGGCCACCCTGGACATTGGTAAAATCATTCTTATGATTGCATCGCTTTCTTATATTGGTCTAGGCGCACAACCACCGACTCCTGAATGGGGGGCTATGCTGAACGAAGGGAAAGCATTTTTTTATAATGCGCCTCATCTAATGATCATCCCGGGACTGTTCATTATGTTTGTAGTCCTAATTGCAAATTTGATCGGAGATTATATAAGAGACCATTTTGATGTTAAATATCAAAAAGGAGAGGTTTCATGAATATCTTGACGATAAAAGACCTAACGGTAAAACATCGGGATAGCACGATTTTAGACCAAGTTAATCTTACGGTTCAAGAGGGAGAGTGGCTGGCCTTAGTGGGAGAGAGCGGAAGCGGGAAAAGTGTAATGGCGTCCGCCATTGGCGGTCTTTTACCATCTGAATTAATGGTTTTATCGGGAAAGATTTTTTTGGATGATCAAGAGATAACCAGATTTTCAGAGAAAGAATTTCAAAAGATACGGGGGAAGGAGATTGCGTACATCTTTCAGGATTATCAAGGGGCTTTTACACCTTTTATGACAATTGGCAAACAATTTGACGAAATGCTGAAGACACACACCGGTATGTCAAAGAATGAAAGAAAAGAATGTGCCTTATTATCACTTAAGAACGTACATCTTTCCGAAAAACGGGTATACAAAAGCTATCCTTTTCAACTAAGTGGGGGACAGCTCCAACGAGCAGCCATTGCGATGGCAACTATATTAAAACCAAAATTATTGATTGCAGATGAACCAACCACTGCTCTGGATAGTTTGACTGCAGCAAAGGTACTTGAACTCATTGCTGAATTAACAAAACAAACAAAAAGTGCTGTTTTGTTTATAACACATGATCTACGGCATGTACGTAAATATGCCAGTAATCTGGCGATTATCCTCCGAGGAGAAATTGTTGAATTTGGAGATAAAAAGACAATTATAAAACAACCGCAACATTTGTATACAAAACAGCTTTTTTCCGCTGTACCTAAATTAAGGGAAACGCCAGTCCGTCTTTTACCTAATACTGTGAAACAGGAGGCAACTTATTAATGGGCGGTGGTGTTATGGGTTTAGCTGGGAAAACGGTTTTGAAAGCTCGAAACATTACTAAACAATTTGCAAGTGGTATTACTGCAGTGAATAAGGTGTCTTTACAGATAAACAGAGGGGAATGCATCGGGTTGGTGGGGGAAAGCGGAAGCGGCAAAAGTACATTAGCTAGGTGCCTGCTAATTCTGGAAAATATAGATCAAGGTGAGATTTGGTTTAATGATAAACCATTACATCTATTAAAAAAAGAACATATGAGAATAGTTAGAAAAGACATGCAGGCAGTTTTTCAAAATCCTACCGCCTCTTTAAATCCCAAATTAAAGATTATCGACTCATTGATGGAACCTTTGGATTTTCAAAGAGAAGTTCAACCTTCTTTTTTAACAGGAATACGTAATAACAGAAGGAAAGTTGCGGAGTACCTCTTGAACATGGTTAATATTCCATCCAATTACTTATCTTACTACCCACATGAGTTAAGCGGAGGCCAAAAACAGAGGGTTATTATCGCAAGGGCTATAAGTATAGAACCTTCCCTTATTATTTTAGATGAGCCAACAGCTAGTTTAGATGTATCAATACAAGCACACATTTTAAATTTATTAAAAGATTTACAAAAAAAACTAGGTCTTTCTTATTTGTTCATTTCCCACGATCTTGCTGCTGTTAATTTTATGAGCCAACATATTATGGTAATGAAACAAGGAAACATTATCGATCAATGCCGGAGGGAGGAATTGTTTTTAAATGAAAGACATTTCTATACGAAAGAATTACTTAACATCTTTGATTCATAAGGAGGAAGTTTAGTGAATCACCGTTCTTATCTAGCATTAGCCATTCCGCTAGTCATTTCGACTATTACGACACCGATATTGGGTTTGGTGGACATGGCTGTTGTTGGACAGTTACCAGATCCTGCTTATATAGGTGGAGTCGCTGTAGGGACAATCATATTTAATACAATGTATTGGTTATTTGGTTTTTTACGCGTAAGCACTTCAGCATTCGCTGCTCAAGCATTTGGGGCGAATAATGTAAGAGAAGGTGTACTCGTTTTAACAAGGCCAGTTGTAGTCGCTTTAATTGTTGGAATAATGTTTGTGTTATTACAGCAGCCAATTGAGTTATTGGCATTATCATTTATTAATCCTTCAGCAGATGTAAGAAGCTTTGCATCCGATTACTTTTCGATCAGAATCTGGGGTGCCCCTTTTACTTTAATGAATTTTGTTATTTTAGGATGGTTAATGGGCTTGTCCCGAATAAAAGTGTCTTTGTACCTTCAAATTTTTTTAAATCTGGTAAATATAGTGCTTGATGTGGTTTTTGTAAAAGTTTTTCATTGGGGGGTATCTGGAGTAGCCGTAGCCACATTGATTGCTGAAATATCAACTTTTAGTCTGGGTATATTGCTTGTTTTAAGAGCATCACCTTATAAGATATCCTTTCCATCCCTAAAAGATATCATTGACCCTGTGCCTTTAAGGAAAATGCTGTTGATGAATAGAGATTTGCTCATACGAACCGTATGCCTGCTTATTGTCTTTAATGTATTTACAGCTAAGAGTGCTTCATTTGGAACAGAGGTGCTAGCAGCAAATGCAATTCTTATTCAAGTGCATTATATTTTGGCTTATGTCTTTGATGGCTTCGCAAATGCGTCAAGTATCTTTGTAGGACAAGCAGTAGGTTCAAAAAATGAGTCTTTGTATAAGAAAGCATTTTCACTTTCTTGCCAGTGGGCCGCGATCTCTTCAATATTAATTTCGGGGACGTATTGGTTATTGAAGGGTTACATTTTTCCCTTATTTACTCAAATTGATAGCGTCCTCGAGGTAACTAAATCCTATGAATTATGGGTTATGTTATTTCCACTTACCGCGGGTCTTGGTTTAATTCTTTATGGTGTCTTTACTGGGGCAGCAAATGCAGCACCAATTCGAAATTCAATGATTTACTCACTAATTGTTTTTTTGTTGAGTTTATATGTTCTGGTACCCAGTCTTTTAAATCATGGTTTATGGTTCGCCTTTATATTATTCAGTCTAGCCCGTTCATTATGTTTAGCAATGTATATTCCAAAGCTAAATCAAACAATTTTTTCAAAAAGGAGTGCATAGGTTGAAAACATTAGAATTAGCTAAGCTACAGGAAAAGATAATTAGTCAGTATAAAGAGGCATTTAGTATTTTAATAACGGAACAAGATTTATCACCCTATAATAAAACAATTAACCGGACCTTATGTGAATTAGTCGCTACTGTTTCTCAACCTTTACAACAATTTGTAGCAGAAGAAATCCTTAATCATGATGATATTAAATCCATTAGAAATCAAATGCTGGAAAAATTGATGATTGCTGAAACCTTAATGGAAAATTATTATGCTAATAGATTTAGTGGAAAGGTAGAATCTGTCCTTGATTTTAGTTCATTCATTTATTGGAGTAACTATGTAGAACTCATTAAAACTGAAATAAGACAGTTAAAAAAGATCAAAACCGAGTTTAACTCGTTCGCATTCGTAGGAACTGGTCCTCTACCTTTAAGTCCGATACTATTAGAAAAAGAGTTGGACGCAGAAATGACTTGTATAGATATTGACAGACAAGCATATAAATTAGGAAAGGGGATCGTACAAAATTTATATCCTGGTAGGGAGTCAAGCTATATTTTAAGGGATGGAGCCTCATATGATTATGATCACCATGATCTTGTTTGGATTGCTAGTCTCGTTCCAAATAAAGAGAAGGTTCTAAAAAGAGTATATGATACAAATCCAGATGCCCTAGTGGCGATTCGTTCAGTAGATGGTATACATCAATTATTGTATGAATCAGTTGATGCAACAAAATTTCAAACTGTAAACTGTCAAGAGGTTGGCAGGACTATTGCAAACTCTACCATTATAAACTCTACAATATTCTATATACATAAAAAATAAAACGTAATGATACCTATTATCAAAGCCTTCTTTGCCCAATACGTTAATTCTTTGGAGTGATTTTGCTATATTTCCTAGTCAAATTAGTGTTATTCCACTTGAAATGGCGACTGGTTATTAATACTGATTTTACTAAGCTAACGGGACCTATAGTTGATAAGTGGTTGGGCTAAAGCATATTAATCATTGACATTGTTTAACTACAGATGCGTTATTAAGCTGCTTGACTGGTGACCGATACAGGGAAGTTCAATAAGGACTGGATAGAGGAAGAAACTGGGGATGATTTGGATTCTCGATTAGCTAGCAACATTTTGTTGATTATTATAGCTCCCATTAAGCAGGATTGCTTTTGTTGTAGCTGACGAAACCAGTGAAAATGTTGTAAAGTGAAACAGCTTTATTCCTTGCTACTCAACATGAAGCCTGATTGTGTTATTGTATTTTATGCTCGAAAAAAAACATGTAGTTAAGGTATAATATAGTTGCAATGCAGTGGTATACAGTTTTTATTTTTCAGTGACATATCATCTTATAGTTATTCGAAGAGTTGCATGGAAGAAGCTTATATTATTGTGAAGATTCAAAGTTGAAAGCGAGTGTTCGGTATGGGCCGTAAGTGGAACAATATTAAGGAAAAAAAAGCGTCAAAAGATGCAAATACGAGTCGTGTATATGCAAAGTTTGGGCGCGAAATATATGTAGCAGCAAAGCAAGGTGAGCCTGATCCGGAATCAAATCAGGCATTAAAAATTGTACTTGAGCGTGCAAAAACGTACAGTGTGCCAAAAACGATAATTGACCGCGCGATTGAAAAAGCGAAAGGCGGCTCAGAAGAAAGCTATGACGAACTTCGTTATGAAGGCTTCGGGCCAAATGGATCCATGGTCATTGTTGATGCTTTGACAAATAACGTGAACCGTACCGCATCAGATGTGCGTGCTGCATTTGGCAAGAACGGTGGTAACATGGGAGTCAGTGGGTCTGTGGCTTATATGTTTGATGCAACGGCTGTCATCGGCGTCGAAGATAAAACAGCCGATGAAGTGCTTGAGTTATTAATGGAAGCAGATGTAGATGTGCGTGACATTTTGGAGGAAGACGAAGCGGTTATCGTTTATGCTGATCCGGACCAGTTCCATGCAGTGCAAGAAGCATTCAAGAATGTTGGTATAACTGACTTTACAGTGGCGGAATTGACAATGCTCGCACAAAATGATTTAACACTTCCAGAAGATGCACAGGAAAAGTTTGAAAAAATGATTGATGCATTAGAAGATTTAGAAGATGTTCAACAAGTGTACCACAATGTCGATTTTGGTGAATAATGCATGAAAGCAGACCTTTGTTATATCAAAAGGTCATCATATTTAGATTGTTTATTCATGAGTGACAGCGTTGTTTAAGTGACTTTATTGTCTTATGCAATAAAGTCTTTTTTACTTGGCTAAACTGAATTGCCATTAAGCCGAATTTTAATTTCTCTGTTGCAAAATTTCTACTTTCCCTCCACATTAGGTGTTATAGAACCGGGTCTTTCCTTGCGAACAATGCTTTCACATGTTCGTTTGATCGAAGCCATATGTCAATGACGTTAGAACACCAACATGAATATAATTTCATAAGCACTTATTGGTGGGTAGAATAATATGGATAATCAAACGAAAGAAATTTTTGGTTCAGTGATAGCAGCCGTGGGAACAATTATTTCCGCGATAGCAAGTACACCATCGAACTTTATAAAAAGTGATTTGCAAAACGATTTAGATTTAATCGGCAATGTCTTGCAGGCAGTGGGAACTGCCTTACAAGCTGACGGGCAAGAAGAAATATCCTTTGAAAAGGTAGGAAATGAAATTCAGGCAATTGGGAATGTTATCGTTATTGCTGGTATGGCTATTGATTTTGAAAAAGTGACAGAACAAAAATTAATCATTACAGGGAACTGGATACAAGCGCTGGGAGGAGCAGTCGCGCTTTCAGACGAGCTCGAAGATAATATCGCTCCAGGTCAATCATATAACATTATCGGTAACTTGCTGCAATCTATAGGAAACTCAATGCAGGCTTTAGGAGGCATAAAAGACCTGGAACAGAAAAATAAGATGTATAAACATCTTAAAGAACATGAGAACGGTCAATTATTAAAAGTCAGTGGTAGTTGGATACAAGCAACTGGCGCTGTACTATCATCAATTGGGCAATTTAAAGAGGAAAAGTAATATTGGATATATTCGCAGCTACATATAGAAATGCAATTTGCATTAGTGCTTTAGTGCTGGCAGCTCTTACAGCTATTTTTTTTGCGCTTAGGACAGTCAGGTTTGTTCCTGAATTGGCCCATGCAAACGGCCAGTTGTTGTCTGACAAGCGCGAGTGTCTGCTGTAAAGAAATAAATGCCTGCTGTAAAGCAGCAAACGCTTGTTGAGTAGCAGTCAAAGCCTGCTGTGTAGCCGCAAGTTGCTGCAGGCAAGCTAAATCTGCAGAGCATGGGTTGGGTGGCGCTTGTAAGAAAGGTGTAATTTCAGCTACATTGTCCGGATCATTTACCTCATCTCCTGTTCCTCCAGGATTGGCGGGACTTGTAGGCCCGGTCGGACTACCCCACCAGTTATTCGTTGCATCCAGCCTTCTGCCCGATACATCGTCGTACGCGCCCGGTTGAATATTCAGACCTGCGCCCGCATTATTCTGTATATTATTATTTTTTGCGCGAATATTCGTGTTGGTACCAAATCCTACATCGAAAACGTTTATCCCGCTCGAGCCGCTATTCTGGACGATATTGTTGTAAACATCGGTCAGGTTCGTTCCACCCCCAAAGAAAATCCCGGATTCAGTAGAGTTGGTGATTGTATTACACGCTACTTCCACATTCGTCGTTCCAAATAAACTTAATGAGTTATCAGTAAGCAGTTCATTTCGCGTTATTACTAAATCTGAGGCGTTTATAAAAGTGATAGAAGAAGTTTGATGGGGACCGGCAAAGCGATTGCTTTCTATCAAAACATTTGAGGCTCCAGTATCAGAATAGATACCGGTCCCCGTGGAAGCTCCTGGGCGATTATTATTAAAGATTACATTTTGCCTTATTTGTGTTTCTGTTGCTCCATTGGAACCAATAAACATGCCAATAACATTATCCTGACTGATATTATTCAGTACCCAATAACCTGATGCAGCACTGGATGTAGCCACACCGGCTGTCAGGGTATTGCCCTGTACTGTAAAACCATCAAAAACAGCATTGTCAGCAGTCAACTGAACCGTTCCGCCCGAAGCGGTTGAACCAGTGATAATTGACTCTGTTCCCGGTGCACCCGTGCGTGTTCTGGCATCAACACCAGCTTGGGCACCCAATAATTGAATCGTTTTATTAATATTAATAGTTTCGGTGTACGTACCTGGCAATACACGAATGGTGTCAAAGGGGTTCGCCGCATTGATGGCTGCTTGTATCGACTGGCCAGGCGCGACAATAATTTGTTGTGCCATAAGATTTCCACCTCCTTTTTATAACACATTGTATTCAGCTTATCCAAAAACGTAACGGTTGGTGCCTGTACATGAGTATCATTTTTACATTGCATTATATATAAATGTAGCTATGGGAAAAAACGATGTTCAATTGGAGGTGTTAATACTTTAGAATAGGGGAAACAACATATACTTCAAAGCCAAACAAATAAAGACGCCTAGTCAGACTTAGGGCGTCAAAATAATTTACTATAAAATTCGAGTTATCCTCCATACAGTCGGCTGTAGAAGAAAGTAATTACAAAGATGGGGTACACGTTCTGGAGGAAGAAAGTTGATTGATGAGAGAAATGCCTCTATTAAAAATTCGTTTAAAAATGGCCGGTCGATTGATCAATTAGCCGAGGAATATTTCCTTTCAATAGAAACGATCAAAAAAATTGTTTATTCAAAATAATTGAAAAGCTAACAATTGAACACTCCGCATTGGGCTAAAAAAATCATTAAGACAAATCTATAATCATAAAATAATTGAGAAGGGATATCGGAAATTAAATCGAATTTAACCACATAAAAAGGGGAGGTGATTATAATGAACATTCTCTTTAGAGTGGAGTTATATGTAAAAGATATTGAAAAATCATTGGATTTCTATCAAAACTTAATCGGGTTAGAGCTTTACGGCAGAAGTGAAAGAAGTGGGCGTTTTAATTACGATTGTTTCTCTTTATTGCTTACCACTGATGCTGTGTTAGGAGAAAATCACTATTTTAATAACCGGGCGAAAAGTGTTGTAAAAGGGAATGATTTTGAGTTAATTATTGTCGTAGATAGTTTGGAAGAAGTATTTAGACGTTGTCGCGAACAAAATTATCAGATTGAGGAGGAAATCGAAAAATACCCTTGGGACATGAGAGGATTTAAAATAGCAGATCCTGATGGTTATTTCCTAAGAATTACTTCTGAGTAAATAAATTTCTTCACGCAACTGTAAGCTATGACTGTACTGCATGACCGAGACCATAATGTACGTATTACCCATCTTTGTGCCAAACCCGGCTGCGTTTTCTTCAAAGAAATAAGTGCTTATTAATAACGAGTGACGATACTTCATAGGGAGTATCGTTTTTGCAATCATGTGGGTAGTTTCATTTTTACAGAACATTTGGTGAGGTTAATCTTTTTCTTTTGCAACGCGATCATTGTGGTTCATATGTTATAAGTTGTGTTGATTCATTTAGACCAAGAATGGATTATAATACAATTATTGACGATTAGGTGGTGGGTATTAT
The DNA here is from genome assembly GCF_002860225.1 of Bacillus sp. V33-4. NCBI lineage: Bacteria > Bacillati > Bacillota > Bacilli > Caryophanales > Bacillaceae > Bacillus > Bacillus sp. V33-4. The sequence goes on along the minus strand of NZ_PGVC01000019.1, from coordinate 33,117 downwards.
GAACGAATATAAAGTGGTTGTAAAGGATAGAAATGCGACTGTCCTTGAAGTAATCATAACAGCTGAGGATGAGAGAGATGTGTTGGGAAACCTCTTGCTTAGAAGTGAGTTATTTAACCAGTCATTCACGGATATACGAATATTGGAACGCTAAACTCAAATAATGCAATATTTAATATCCGTTCTTTGGTTTTCACTATGATTTTCAATCAGGATAATTTACAATTCTATTTAGGAAATCGAAAAGTAAAGGAGAATTTTATCATGGAAAAGATTCTAATCTTTGGTCATAAAAATCCGGATACAGACACAATTTGTTCTGCGATTGCATATGCCCATTTAAAAAATAAGCTTGGTGTAAATGCTGAAGCTGTTCGCTTAGGTGATATTAGTGGCGAAACCAACTTTGCTCTTGAAAAATTTAACGCTGAATCACCACGCCTGGTTGATAACGTGTCCAGTGAAGCAAAAGAAGTTATTTTAGTCGACCACAACGAGCGCCAACAAAGTGCAGACGATATTGATCAAGTGCGCGTATTAGAAGTAATTGATCATCACCGCATTGCTAATTTTGAAACAGCAGATCCTTTGTACTATCGCGCTGAGCCAGTCGGCTGCACAACCACTATTTTAAATAAGCTTTACAAAGAAAACGGAGTAGAAGTAGAAGCGAACATTGCCGGCCTTATGTTGTCCGCTATTATCTCTGATTCATTGCTATTCAAATCTCCAACATGCACCGATCAGGACGTTTCTGCAGCTCGTGAACTAGCAGAGATTGCTGGTGTTAATATTGAAGAGTATGGTTTGGCAATGTTGAAGGCTGGAGCAGATTTAAGTGATAAAACAGCGAGCCAACTCATCTCTCTTGATGCCAAAGTATTTAATATGGGTGAAAGCAAAGTCGAAATTGCGCAGGTAAATGCAATTGATGTGGATGATGTTCTTGCCCGGAAAACTGAAATTGAAGAACTAATGTCTAAAACCATTGAAGAAAAAGGCTTGGATTTATTCCTATTAGTGGTTACAGACATTTTAAAAAGTGATTCAACAGCAATCGCATTGGGTTCTGCAGCTGCAAAAGTGGAAGAAGCTTTTGACGTAACATTAGAAAGCAATACGGCTCTTTTAAAAGGAGTTGTCTCACGCAAGAAACAAGTTGTTCCTGTGTTAACAAACCTGTTTGCATAAAGTAATAAAAAGGCAGTCTCGGTGTTGAAGAGACTGCCCTTTTTGTTGTTATGTTGCTAGTCTGAATAGTCTTTTTCTCAGTGTTCTTCCATAACTCTCCAAGCAGATATAGACTAAAAATAACGTACTTCCTATATTAGAACCGAAATAAGTAGTCCTTAACACGACGGGTGATATAACTAATAATATAACCTCCAATAAAATGCAAGAGTTCTTTTCGCTTTTATCATCGTATTATTTTCCCCAAGTTGACTGAATACGAAGAAATCCCCTATTGCTCTAGCTGGAATAGGGGATTGTCTATTGGAAAAACTTTTTCATTGCTTATGTTGGATTAATAACTGTTCCTGTTAAACTTATCTCGGGATTTCTCTCAACCTCGTCACCCGGACTATTGATGGTTGCATCATTCTCTTGATTCCATTGGTTACGTTTCTTTTTCAAGAAAACCATCTCCTTTGGTTTAGAATGAGCGTACATTTATTCTATACCCGTGATTATGGGGGTATAAACATAAAGTGGGCAAAAAATAAATAAGCTCATTCATCAAAAGATAGCTAAAAACCCTCTTAAATACGCAAGATCCACGAAAATTTTGTATTTTTGTTCAAAAACCTCACTTTTTTGATCAATTTGGAAGCGAAATATAATCAGTTATGGCGTATAGCTGTTATAAAACTCTGAAAATTTACATTTTAATCCATATATATACATAATTATACTGATCAGCAGGTCTATGCAGAGTATTTAAGCGAAAACTCAGAGGAATTAAGCGAAAAGTGGCATGATTTAAGCGAAAAAATTAATAATTGCGCGAAAATCAGTTTCATTTAAGCGATACCACTATATGGAATATATCCTATTTAAAAAAACCTCCTCAAAGCCAGCGCGGCGATACTCACATCGATAACCTAACTGACAAGACGGAATCCTTTATACGGAGGCTTTCATCGAGTTAGTAGAAAACCGCCGGTCCGGTTTTAGAATCTTTCAACATGAGAGGGAGGACCATTCCATTTTCTATTCACCAAAATCCAGACAAATAAGATGCGATTAACCGGACACAATAGGAGTGGAGGTGAACACGATGAGCAATGGCAATGATGAGCTCTTAAAAAACGCGAGGAACATGGATAGAGATGTCGAATACAGTAAAACTCCTAATGCGAGACGGGATCGGGACGCAACTAATACCGCGATACAAAAGCAATGGACCCCGCAGGTCTCGGCGGTGCAGATACTCGAGGAAGATAAAACAGGGAATCCGATTGGGATTCCCTGTTATTATAAATCATTTCACAGTTTTAGCTAAAAGAGGCCAGACGACTGATGTTTTTTGTGGTTACACCGGGTCGTTGTCCGGGTTCGTGTAGGACTCAATGGCCTGGTCCAGCGCCACAAATGCTTCTCCGAAAGCTGCAGTTGAAGAGATGTCTCCGGCGTGTTCCAGCTGTTCCCTGGCGTTCCTTGCATGGGTGACTGAGCGGATCACATCTTCAATCATCGTGCCTCTGTCGCCATATTGCTGTCTAGCTTCTTCGAGCTGCCTGATAGAATCGTCTAAGCTTGCTGAGCCAGGATGGGCAAATGTGTTCTCCAGATCGTCTCTAACTTGTTGTAAAACTTCCTTCATTGGTTCTCCTCGCTTCCTAAGATTTATTCAACAAGTATTTTGACCGAGTAAGTGAGTTTCTATTCGGCGAAATAGTGTCTCAATATAGAACAACCCCCCGGATTCACAAAGGTTTCCGAGGGGTTTCGCTTGTGGCATGGACGATTATCGTGCAGCTGCAGCCTTTTCAACCGCCTTATAGGCATTTACATAACCGGCACCAACCTCATGCAGCTGATAGCCCGGCATTGGATCAGCCGTTTGCGTCAACAGGTCGAGGGCCATGTCTGGAGTCAATGATGGCTGCGCTTCCTCCATCAATGCGATCACTCCTGAAATATGAGGAGTCGCCATACTTGTTCCGCTTGATGTCGTGTAATATGGCAAATGCTGCTGATCTATATAATTGATATCTGTCACGGTGCCTAACGCATTCATGACAATGCCTGTCTTTGTCCGGGTGGCGACAATGTCGACTCCAGGAGCAGTGATATCTGGATGAATTACTTGATCACCGGCTATTCCTCTTGAAGAAAAGTCAGCCAATTGTTTGTCTTTTGTGCCGGCGGCGACACTGATAACCCATGGTGCTGCTGAATATGGATTAAGGGTGTTGTCATCCGGGCCTTCATTACCAGCGGCGAAAACAACAGTCATCCCGGCGTCATGCGCTTTTTTTGTCGCGACGTTAATTGGATCATTTGCACTGTATTCACCGGTAGTGCCCCAACTGTTGCTGATGACGTCGATGCCGTACTTTTCTTGGTTTTCAATGGCGTAATCAAATGCTTCCAACGACCAGAGGATATTGAGGACGTCACCGACTCCGAGGCCGACCAGCTTCGCGTCAGGTGCGACTCCTTTGTAAAGACCGTCGCTGGCAGTTCCGCTTCCGGCAATGGTGCCAGCTACGTGAGTTCCATGCCCGGAAGAAGTATCTGTATTGCTGAGATTCTCATTATAAACCGGTTTATTTCCAAACAGGTCACCAACGGCGAATTTTACATTCTGGATAACTTTGTCGCCGAACTTTAAGTCTTGGTGGGTAGCGTCGATTCCACTATCAATGACAGCTACGGTTACCCCTTTTCCAGTGTAACCCAAGTCGTTCCAAACAGCTTCAGCACCGATCAGTGCCCGGCTGTCGCGTAATAAGTATTGCAATGTTTTATTTGCATAGATTGATAGTATACTGTTTTCCGCTGTGTTAATTAGCTTGTTGACTAGACTTGCATTCCCTTTCACAGCGACCATAGGTAAATTGTCAAAAACCTTTGTTTGAAAGCCCAGTGTTTGTAAAAGCTGGAGGTCAGTTAAGGCTGGCATTTTTTTATAAGTGATGATAGCTTCAATGGGTGCAGAGCTTTTAGGATTCTCAAGAAGTTCCTGAAGAGTGGGGTCAATTTCAGTCAATGAGAGTGATGCCTTTGGCTGTGAAAATAAAGACGAGAAGATTAATCCGGTTAGAAGAACACAAATAGCAAGGAAACGAATCTGTTTCATACATTACCTCCATTATAAAAATATTCAGACATATATAAATATCCACTACGAGCAACTTAGAAACCTGATAACTGCAAAAAAACCTTATTTTTCTAAAAAATGATAAAATATTCCTAATACACTTGCTCAGGCAAGAACGAAAATGTTTTAGCAACTTAAATAAATTTAGAACGTCTTATTTATAAAAAGGAGGTGCTTTAAATGAATAAATGGATAGTGTCATTCTTTTTTACTTTAATTACTTTGGCAGGTTGTTCAAACGATGGAATGGTCGGGGACAAACCGCCAAAAGCGATGATTGAAATTGGGACGGAAACTTATGAGACGGCGTTGGGGAGTTATTGCTGGAACGGAAAAGGTAAAAGCATATGCGTTGATACAGCAGGGCCAATTGAACTGTTGAAAGGAAAACAACCTATAAATGTAACTGCTGGTGAAGAAGTGAAATTTGTAATGAATTATAAACCGCAGCCAACGCAAGTCCATGTCACACAGATACATGAGAACGAGGAGACCGAAGTCATTGTTAAAAATAGTCGGTTCCCTGCGCCTGCAGAAAAAGGAATCTATTATTATGCTTATAGTGTTTGGTGGATGGATGAGAAAGAAGCGCACTTATCTCATGGTGATGCCTTTTATGCCTTTGTTTTGCAGGTCAATTAGTGTATAGATAAATAATTCAAACCTTTGATTGAGCTTGGGTTTCTGTATTATTTAAAGTTCTTCAACAGCATGTATTAAGTTTCCCTCGGTCTGTATCCTTTTACCCACGTAAAATATAAAAGTACCCATATCCTCAAATACATTTGAAGAGGATCCGTCATTTTGAGGAAAGATTCAGTTCTATCACAGTTAATAACCTGCTTATAAGCCCTGAGAGACTCATTGAGGCCAGATGCGATTAGTGTTCACTTTTCCTAAGGTTTGCAGCCTTTCTGTAAAGGCTTGTTTTTGCCGATCTCGTTCTGGAAGGTTGGATTGTTGATAATTCCTTTTCACTATTTTTTTCTTATGTTCATGCCGCACCAAGCACATCTGTAACAAGCGACAGGACCAGCAATACACTTAATATCGCTCCAGCCGAAATGGCCCAAACCCTATTTTTTCCTTTCGTACCCGATACGATGGATCGAAAATAGAAAATAATTCCCAATGAGATCAGGATCGATTCGGCAATGATACTGAAGATAGGGAAATTCCATAATCCAAAACCTAACAATGGGAGATTTCCAACATTCCCGGGAAAAATCGGCAAGTCCGGGCGATGTACCAATAAATCAAGGAGCCAATGGCTAAACACGACAGATCCAATCACAAGGCCCCCGCGCCTTCCCAAAAAACGAGCGGCCAAAAGGCCTGAAAATAAGGATATCACCAATGATCCTATTAATGAATGGGAGTATTCAGCCTGAATCATACTTCCGCCGTATCCATTTCCAGCTACGGGGACAATTGTTTCTTCCCCGAACAGGAAAAGGGGCACAAAAATCACATCAAGTAATTGGGTACTGAGCATAAGTGCCCAAAGCGGCACCTCCGGCGACTTCGCTTTAACAGCAACGGCAACTCCAAAATGACCTGCAAACATTTAATTGATCCCCTTTCTTTTAGCAGAACGAATCCTTGCATCCAACCAGCCACAGCCTGCGGTAAAAAGAATTAAAAACACCAAAAAATTCATGTTGGTCCTCTCCCACTCTAATGATTAATGAAGTTTCCCATTCTGTTTCATTGAATGAATACCAGAAATAAAGGTATCAATTAATAAACTGAGGCTAACATCCAGGTCAAGCGGAATTCCAAATCCGCCTCTTTGCTCAAGGGAAGCGAATCCGTGTAAAATACTCCTCAGTCCGCGGACGGCATGAATTGCCGCTTCATCTTCCAGACCGTACGCATTCATTAAACGAACAGCTAGATCAACAATTTTGCTTCCTGCCTGCTGAACCTCCGGATCCCGCGGGTCAGGGGCAAGAAGAGTTGCTTCATACAATCCGGGATGACTGCGGGCAAAAGCTACATATTCTTTGCCAAGCACCCGCACCGCGTCATCTCCTGACCTCCCGATTGCCTCCTGCACCAGCCGGTTGTAAAGCTGCTCCAAACCGTAGATGGCAAGTTTTTTCCTCAATCCGTGCAATCCATCCACATGGTTGTACAATGAGGGTGGGCGAATCTTTAGTTTTTTTGCCAGGGAAGCCAGTGTTACTGCTTCGATTCCCTCTGTATCAGCTATCTGTGTTGCCGCTTGTAAAATGATTTGTAAATCGAGTCCGATTCTTGGGGACATGTCATTTGCTCCTTTTCTGTTGATGGTAATCAAGACTCTGTTCGGTTGCAGCAATTGCACGGTCGATTTCGGCTCCCGGTTGCAACAGCATCTGTCCGTGCCCTACGGCTAATAAGGACGGCCGGTAGCCCTGCAGCTTGCGCGCACTTTCCAGCGCTGCGTGCTTATTCCATGTTGCCATTGCAGGGAATGGGAACAATGGCCGCAGCTGCCCCGATACCGCAATACCGCCCCTTGTTTGAAAGGCATCTCCTGCAATTAAGGCATGATTTCGAGTGTCGAGGAACGCCATTGAACCCGGGGTATGTCCCGGCACGGCTACGGCAAGCAACGAACCGATCTGTTCACCATCATGGAGCAATATATCCGCCCGGGTCCTTAGTTTTTTTGGGACTCCGCCACGGATTGGGGCATTCGGTTCGTTCGGGTCAATCGTCCGGTCTCCGGCCATCAAGCGGGCATCCCGGCTGGAAATATGCACGGGCACATCGGGAAGCTCTATTTTGAGAGCATCAAGTGCACCAACATGGTCTTCATGTGCATGTGTAAGCAAAATTCGAATAATCGGTTTTCCAATTTTATCGGCTGCCTTCAGAATTCCCTTCCCACTGTATGGCAGTGCAGCATCAATTAAAGTCAAACCTTCATCTTCCTCTACCAAAAAACAATTAACGGGAAAAAAAACCGGCAGAAACGTCAATTGGAAAACAGTTTTTTCGCGAGTCATCCGCATCATATACCCTCTCCTATGGATATTTTCAACAAAAACTAACATCATTAGTTTTATAATAACTAACGTTATTAGTTTTTGCAAGCATCATTTTTCATTTTCCGTGATTACGCCTCTATTCTCATCTAAGGTTAGATAATTCTTTCGTAGTGAATAGGTGAAATACACAAAGGCTTCCAGTTAGAATACCGGAAGCCTTGTTTTTAATAGAGACCCTATGGCGTTAATCGTCTCCATGCTCTTCTTTATCACTGTTGTTTTCAAAGGTGATGTGAGGTTCAGACGGTTGTGGATCATGTTTCTTAAGGAACTCCTCAAGACCCGCCAAATCATCAGTATTAAGGAAATCGACCTGAGATTTTAATAGCTCCTTCCAAACAGCCTCACGTGCAGGTGTTGAGAGATCTGGCGTAGCCCAAAAGCGAACTTTCTGCCCGTTCGCGTGTGCTGTTGAAACGATCGAATATAATTTTTCGCGTTCATCGTTTGGCATCTCCCCAACACCCTGCCAAGTAAAATGCTTTGTCCAGTTATCGCTGATCACTGGAATAAATTCACTTGAAGTATCTGAACCAAGGTCGCTCATTCGACCATCATATGCAGCATAGCGGACTTTCTGGTTTTCCATCAAAGCTCGTGGACGATTTCCAGAAATATAAACAGTGATGGCGTCTGGTTTTACTTCTGAAGGGACAAATTTCGTAAGCATACTTTTATAGGCGCGGAGCTGCTCGTCGATAGCACGATAAGTTGCTTCACCCTCTGATTTAATATCGATCCATAGAATAAACTCATGCTTATATTCCTTATAAACCGCTCCATTATTCTGCTTGACTATCGCCTTCAATGGATCAAGATAAAGTGATTTTAATGTGCGACCGGCACGAATTCCTTCCTTATCATGTGCAACAAGAAGTTCCCCGTCAACAAGCCAGACGTCAGCTTCAACGCTGGTAAAACCATGCTGCAGTGCATCAGATAGCGGACGGGTATGCTCGTAATCGTTATGAGCGTGAGCTCTTGCAAGAGGTAAAACACTCTCTGGTTTTTGCGACTGCCTGTTATTCTCCTCAGCAGCGGCAGGAATTACTGAAATAGGGATCATAATAACAGTAAGGATAAAACACACCAGCCATTTTTTCATAGATTATTACCTCCAATTAAAAATTATTTCAACTCAATTCTAAAAGTATAAAAGACAGCATTCAATGTGCTTTCCTCAATTTTTACATACAGCAACAAACACTTAATAAAGTTTGTAAATGTTTAATATTTAGGGGGGATTGGTTAAATAATTGACTAGATGATAAGCATATTCTGCATGTGAAATATTAAACGGAGTAACAAAATAAGTTTATTTAGTAGAGGCTATTGTCCAACAATAATATGACACCAAACTCTTTGTACATATGGCGAGGCTGCTGGCTTATGGGGTGTTGTACGATGTTATTTTTTCGTTGCTCGTGATATTTCTCCGTGCGCAATGAGCAAGCAAATACTCGTCTAATTATAGTTATGCTATGATACTTAGGTTGGAAAAAAGTATGGATCTTAGACATGATGACCACGGGAGAAACTTCGCGGAAGGATTCTTATACTTTGGATAAAATGGGGGAACAGTTTGTGAATCAACGTTTATGGACGAAAAGTTTTATCAGTGTTGCAGCTGCTAATTTTTTCACATTTGCAACATTTTATTATTTACTAGTTACTTTGCCTTTATACGCTTTACAAGACTTACATGGTAAGGAAACGGCAGTTGGTCTTCTTATTGCGATATTTCTGATCGCTGCGATTGTTACTCGCCCGTTTGCTGGAAAATGGATTGGGAAAGCTGGGAAGAGGATTGTCTTTTTAAGTTCACTAATCATTCTATTTGGGTCTTCAGCGTTGTATTTTATTCCGCACTCGATGACAGCATTACTGGTGCTTCGTTTTGTGCATGGCATTGGTTTTGGAATGGCAACAACAGCCGCGGGAGCAATTGTTGCCGACATCATCCCCGATTCCCGAAAGGGGGAAGGCATGGGGTATTATGGTCTAACGCTAAACCTCGCCATGGTGATTGGTCCCTTTCTCGGTTTAACTGTCATGCAATACGCAGGGGCAAATGTGATGTTCACCATTAATTTGCTTGGCTCCCTGTTCGCGCTTATTGCGGGGTTATTCGTAAAACTTCCTGAGAGGTCAGCAACAGATCAACTGATAGAGCGCAACAAGAACAAGGGCTTCAAGAGTTTATTTGAGATTTCGGCGGTGCCAATTGCGCTTGTTTCAGCCTTTTTTGCGCTAGTGTATGCAACCATTATTGCGTTTGTCTCTGTTTATGCGAAGGAAATTGGTTTAGTTGAAGCATCAAGCTATTTCTTCGTTGTCTATGCGGTTGTTCTGCTACTATCAAGACCTTTTACCGGAAAGTGGTTTGATTTATATGGGGGAAATAAGATTATCTATCCGGGGATATTATGCTTTGCGATTGGGACGTATTTATTAAGTATTTCGACGACAGCCTTTATGTTTCTATTGTCAGCGGGGCTCATTGGCCTTGGCTGGGGAACCGTCTTCCCAAGCCTGCAAACCATTGCGATTCAAAATGCACCTGTTAAAAATAGAGGCCTTGCCACGGCGACATTTTTGTCGATATTTGACCTGGGCTTTGGTGTTGGTTCCTTCCTTGTAGGGCTCATCGCTACAAAAATGGAACTAGGCCGTTTATATTTCTATTGCTCAATTCTTGTGAGCTTAGGTATTGGAGTGTATTACGCATTGCATGGAAGATTTTCGTCAATAGCTTTAAGCAGAGAGAGCTAGCCAAAGTATTAGTGAATGACCCACGCATATTGCGTGGGCTTTCACATCCAAAAGAACTTTTATTTGTTTGATTGAGCATTGTTGGTAGCTTTTTGAGCAGCTTGTAAATCGATGCTAAGTTGCTTCGACATATCATTAGGATGGTAATAACCTTTTGAAACCATATAGTCTGTAATTCCCTGGTGTTTATCAATGGAGTCATTTAAATATTGCGTTAACGTTTCCCTTACTTCCGGGGTGGCGGACTCCGTAATTGCTCTTGCCATCATTTTGATTTCCGATTTGGTTGCGAACAACAAATCTGTTGCAATGACTTGCTCATTCATCGCTTCCATCCCGGTCATATTTTTCATGAATTCGTTCAAGACTTTTCACTCCTATTTGTTATAAATTCCTGTAAGCGCTGGATCTGCTCTTTTGATTTTGAAACATCCTTCGATAATAGGTTTTTAAGCTTTTCGTCCTGAACTAAACCAGACATCGTTGACGATTTGGTTAAACATATATTTTTAAACATCAATAACTCATGAAGCTCCAAGCTTTCATGAACTCCCATATATGTGGTCAAAGAAATCTACTCCTTTTGCGGAATGCGCCATTATTATTGTTTCCTGGTCGTAATAAAACATCTGGTTGACTACGATTGTGTCATGTTGATCGCTGCTTGTGATGCACTTATATCGAGTCTTATCTGTTCCTGAACATCATGTGGATGATAGTATCCATGAGATATCATGTAACTGCTGATTTGTTCATGGGTTTGGATTGCTCTCATCAGCTGGTCGCGAAGCGCATTTTTTACCTCAGGCGTAGCAGTTTCTGTGATCGCCTGCGCATATGCTTTAATGCCAGATTTTGCAGTAACCAAAAATTCTGTTGCGACGGCAAGATCTGTCGGTTTGTTCGTTTGTCCACTCATACCTTTTCCCTCCTTCTCTAAGATAGAAAGCCTTGCAACTGCTGAATTTCTGATTTTGATGCAGTTACATCCGCCGCTAAAATTTGCTTTAGCTCGTTATCTTGAGCCATACCACTAAGTGTTGCTGATTTGGTCAAACATGTATTTTTAAATACTAACAACTCATGTAATTCAAGGGTTTCATGAATCCCGAGGTCCTTTGCCATCCGTCTCCCTCCTTTCTGTGCGTAAGCCCCTGTTTATAGTTTGTAGTCACCGAGTTGTTAATGCATACAGTCAAGAAAAACTTTTCGTAAAGCTGTTTTTGTATAAGGCGGATTATTTATGAGCCATCATTTGAACAGCGTTAGTGGTTCAGCTAACATGTGGTATGCGACGTAACAGTGATGTCATTCCCTAATTCTCCCTGTGATTTTATCTGATTTACTCCGCACATTATAGTTAGGAGGTGAGAAACCATGCCGGGTGAAAATGGTGTACTAAGACCCATTGAGGGCAGATCCTTCGAGAGAGATTTAACATTGAACAACGAGGAATTAGACCGTTTCCAAATGGGAATGGATGCGCATGAGTTTTTAAACCATGTAGGTTTGGCCCATGATCTAGTGGCAGTCAACCGTGAAAACTTCCTGCGTTAAATAAGAGCAGCCTTTTGGTTGCTCTTTTATGCTTGTGATAATGATCAAAAATACTCAGTAACTCACTTGTCTCGCATTAATTGATCAAGTTTGTTTTCAATATCCCTAAATTTGCGGTCATAATGTTTGTAAGTGAAGTAACCGATAACTGCTTTACCCGCAAAAAACAAAATGGCAGCTGCCACAATCAGAATATAATTATGTGCTAAGTCACTTATGAATTGATTAATTTGATCCATGTTGTTCCCAGCCTTTTTTCTTTATGTTTCCTCAGTATGATGCCGTTATACTTATGATGGGCACAGCAGCCATGATGAGAACGGAACATCACAAACCGCTGGTTATGAACTAGTGCCATCGACCCTGCAGTTTTCGTTTACAACTTTTTATCAATAAAAATACTTCCGTCAGACTGTAATTCCGCAAAGAAAACTTGTTGAACCGATTGTATTCCACTAGCGATTAATTGATTTCGCAGCCATTCCTCCGTCAAATTTAACTCTGTTAGATTTCGCTTAACGATGCGTCCATCGACAATTAATTCTGTGGGCAAATACAGCCGTGGTTTTATCATGATTTTTGAGTCTTGTCGGGTCACCGGTTCGTGTTCTGCTTTTTTCAAAACACTTAGCTGGCCATTTGGTTCCAGGATTGCATAGTCCACTTCGCTTGTCGAAAAAATATTTTTAACCCGAAGCAGCATAGTTAAATCATCCATATTTAGTTTATTTGACGCCATCGCCTTTTCTAATATTTTCCCTTTTTTTATGATAATGGACGGTTCACCGTCCAAAATGACTCTCGCTATGGAAGATTTTAAGCTTATGTACTCGACTATAATGGTTAAGAGTGCCCAGACAACGAGTCCGGTTACCCCATCGATGACTTTAATATCCCTGTGGACAACCATATCCCCTGCAATATTGCCAAGGGCTATTCCAGTAATGTATGTAAAAAAAGTCATTTGACTTAATTGTTTCTTTCCAAGAATCCGCGTTAGAAAAAGTAAAACGGCAAAACCTAATAGCGTTCGCATCGAAGTCGTATAAATAGATTCCATTACTGATCTCCTTTTTCGATGGCCACCCGAGGGGACATGACTAAAAAGCAGGGTATCGACGAATCCGTGTCCCGGTTTGTTAATACAATCTATTTCCCCTTATTGATTTTTACTTTTGTACGAATACCTGCCAATGCTGCAATAAGAAGTCCTCCAGCGGTATCAGAAACTAAATCCATCATCGTATCTTTATTGCCCCCGCCTTGTAACGTCATTCCGAACAATTGATCGCCGCTAAATTCATAAATTTCCCAGACGACACCTCCGAATACGGAAAAAGACAGGGTGAACAGGAATATAAACCAGGGTGAGATATGCTTACCGGCACTTCTGTGTACCAGCCTTTCATATAATGCAATACCCGTAAAAGCGAGAATAACTCCACTGATAAAATGTAAAAATGTGTCCCACCAGCCCAGTTCGTACCATCCTAAAATCGAACCTAAATATTGAGAGCCAACGAGAAAGAGTAAATAGGAAATGATAATCGGCAGATTGAAATGAAGTTTGGTAAAAAGGCTGAGTAAGAGCGGGATGGCGCCGCAGATAATACCGCCAATCGCGACTATCGATTTATATGACTCACCGGTACTATAATAATAAACAGATAAAGAAGCCATAAACAGGACATAGAGTAAACTAAGCAGCATGACGATTTTTCGATTCATTATTACACCTCGTTTATTAGACTTTTCGTTTAGCCCGCGATGAGCGGAATATTCAAAGGATTATTTTTCATCAACAGAGGCAGAAGCGGCAATGCACTCGCCACAACTCTCCGAGCGCTACCTGCCAGCGGGAGGAATCTCCTTTTATGAGAAAAAAGTGAATAATGAAGCCATAAATATTATGAAAATAACACTAAGGGTAATGATGACTTTTCGGTTCAATGATCACCTCATTTGTTAAGAGTCTTTTTAAAATTATGTCCTAATAGGGCAATTGCTATCATCGTTGTCAATAGAAATCTGTAAGTTGGGAATCGATATGGCTTAAGTCGTTCTGAATGGGACAGTTAAGGGATATATTCTGAATGAACATTGAAAAATTTTTTTGAAAACAATTGTTTTTTTGCAAGCACTAATTTTGACAATATACCTGTTGGGGTATAATATGAGGAATGTGATTCTGTTTGTTCCATAACAAGAGGTGGATATGATGCTTTACGTATTAATAGTGTTACTTTCAATTCTATTTCTGTTTATTTATAGAAGCTATTTTCCGGTATTCGGCGTACCTTGCAAAGATATTAAGGTTGAGCACGGTAACAAGGTGGAGGTAATATTAGATTTAAGGGACTACAATGTTGCTGCAAAAGATCCCGTGAATGGTGCTCTCAATATTCCCGTTGCGTATTTAAATAGATTTTTTCAGGAAGTACCCCGTAGGGAAGTCCATGTGCTCGCTTCCGATAAGCTGGAGAAGAATATTGGAGTGCGAATTTTGCGCAAAAAGGGATTCAAGGTAATCGGGTATGCGCTAGCAGAATGTGGCTGTAACAATAACACGCAAATAGGAGGTTAAAATATGGAGTTTGATAACCAGACTAAAAATAGGGTAAAGCGGATTGAAGGACAGTTAAGGGGTATTTTAAAAATGATGGAAGAAAATAAAGATTGTAAAGATGTCATAACGCAATTATCTGCTACCAGATCGGCAATTGACCGAACAATAGGTGTAATAGTTAGCTCCAATCTAGTAGAATGTGTACGGGAAGCTAATGAAAACGGAGAAAACACTGAGGCATTAGTGAAGGAAGCAGTAAATTTACTTGTGAGGAGCAGATAGAATAAAAAGGGTTGACACCCTCTTTTATTTTTAATAATATAATACCCACTGGGGTATTATTATATCATTGAAAGCGAAAAATTTTTTTCGATCATAACATACCCATAGGGGTAAAACAGAATTTGCGGGAGGAATAAAAATGACTGAAAAGAAAAAGACAACCATTGTACTGTTCAGTGGCGATTACGATAAAACAATGGCTGCTTACATTATTGCAAACGGTGCTGCTGCATATGACCATGAGGTCACGATTTTCCATACGTTTTGGGGATTGAATGCTTTACGTAAAGATGAAGATATTCAGGTGAATAAAGGTTTTATAGAAAAAATGTTTGCAAAAATGATGCCGAGAGGCGCAGATAAGATGGGACTTTCAAAAATGAATTTTGCCGGTTTTGGACCGAAAATGATTAAGGATGTAATCAATAAGCATAATGCCCTTACGCTGCCACAATTAATTGAAATGGCGCAAGAACAAGATGTTAAATTAGTTGCTTGTACAATGACGATGGATTTATTGGGGCTTCAACAAGAAGAACTGTTGGATGATATCGAATATGCAGGTGTAGCCGCATACTTGGGAGATGCTGAGAAAGGTAATGTCAACTTGTTTATTTAAGAAGACAACAAATGTAATAGGTGGAATACGCTGTTTATAATTATCGCACAAGGTGGACGAATTGATGGAAAACATAACCCCAAAAACGGAGTTAAAAAATTTTATGATATTAAATACCGCGGTGGGTATAACGATGCAGGAGGTAACAATGATTAAAGCCGATATGATGTTAGATGCAAAAGGGCTGGCTTGTCCAATGCCTATTGTAAAAACAAAAAAAGCTATCAATCAGCTTGAAGCCGGTCTAGTCCTCGAAGTGCAAGCAACTGACAAAGGCTCGAAGGCGGATCTTAGAGCATGGGCAGAGAGCGCTGGCCATCAGTATTTAGGGACGATTGAAGAAGGAGAAATGTTAAAGCACTACTTACGAAAATCATCAGGTGAAGAGACGTCACACGAAGCAAAACATCCCATTGTCGCCCATAATGAAGAACTTATGAAAAAACTGCAGGCAGACGCGGTGATTGTCGTAGTTGATGTGAGAGAAACGGCTGAATATGCTTTTAATCATATTCCAGAGGCTATTTCCATTCCTTTAGGGGACTTGGAAAGTCGTTTAGATGAGCTAAACAAAGATGATGAAATTTATGTTGTATGCCGGACAGGAAGCCGCAGCGATTTTGCCGCACAAAAACTAACAGAAAAAGGTTTTAAAAAAGTTGTCAATGTTGTACCGGGCATGAGCAAATGGACGGGCAACACAAAGAGCATAAATTTCTGAAGTCCTTAACAAAAATTATACGGGTGGGAGTATGTGAAATGACTGTAAATATTATGACCGCGCAAGAAGTGGCACAAAAAGTGATCAAGAAAGAAAAGTTATTTATACTGGACGTTCGAAATCAAACCGATTTTAAAGACTGGAAAATAGAAGGTGAGAATTTTGCATACCTAAATATTCCTTACTTTGAACTACTCGACGGGGTTGAAGAAATAATTGACCAGCTGCCTGCAGGCATAGAGGTATTAGTAGTGTGCTCCAAAGAAGGTTCGTCCATCATGATCGCTGAAATGCTATCAGAAGCTGGACGTGAAGTTTTTTACCTTAAGGGTGGTATGAAGGCATGGAGTGAACATTTAGAACCCGTTAAGGTCGGCGATTTAAATGGTGGAGGAGAGATCTATCAGTTTGTTCGAATCGGGAAGGGATGTTTGTCATATATGATTGTTTCAAACGGAGAAGCAGCCGTTGTTGATGCTACCCGAATGACAGATGTGTATTTAGACTTTACCCGAAACCTCGGCGTTCATATCACGCATGTATTTGACACGCATCTTCATGCGGATCATATTTCAGGCGGAAGAATCATTGCTGAAACAACGAATGCCACCTACTGGTTACCGCCAAAGGATGCAGCTGAAGTCACATTTGAATACCAGCCTTTGGAAGGCGACAACCATGTGAATATCGGAAACTCGGCCATCAATATACATGCATTGTACTCCCCAGGCCATACCATTGGCTCGACATCGTTTATTGTCGATGAAAAGTTCTTGCTGTCAGGTGATATTTTGTTCGTTGATTCGATTGGGAGACCGGACCTCGCCGGAATGGCCGATGATTGGGTGCAAGATCTACGGGAATCACTTTATAAGCGTTATAAGGAATTATCTACTGAATTAATTGTCCTGCCAGCTCACTTTATGGTTAACGAAGAATTGAATGCCGATGGAAGTGTTTCTGAAAAATTAGGAGTATTGTTTGCTAAAAACCACGGGTTAAGCATTGAGGATGAAGCGGAGTTTCGAAAAATCGTTACCGAAAACCTGCCCCCTCAGCCAAATGCTTATCAAGAAATTCGCCAAACGAACATGGGGAAAATCCATCCGGACGAAGAAAAGCAGCGTGAAATGGAAATTGGCCCAAACCGCTGTGCGATACGTTAAACCGTACGTTTCCGCGGATAAATTCCACTTTTCCGCGGATAAATCCCACTTTTCCGCGGATATGAGTTTTAAGGAGAGATCGCTTATGAAATCAGATAAAGTTCTAGATGCAACAGGATTGGCTTGTCCAATGCCGATTGTAAAAACGAAAAAGGCTCTTGATGGGTTGGCGGCTGGCCAGGTATTGGAAATCCATGCGACCGATAAAGGGGCAAAGAGTGACCTGACTGCATGGTCGAATGCAGGAGGGCATCAGCTTTTAGAGGCCAGAGAAGATAATGGAGTGTTCAAGTTTTGGATTAAAAAGAGTTAATGCAAAGAGGGAACCAGGAGCTGGTTCCCTTTTCTTGAAGGGGGTATCAGGAGTGGAAATTGCCTTTATAGTGACGATTTTTCTTATTGGTTTCATTGGTTCTTATATTTCCGGAATGCTTGGCATTGGCGGTTCGATTATTAAATATCCAATGCTTTTATACATTCCGCCTTTATTTGGTCTGGCGGGATTTAGCGCTCATGAAGTGTCGGGAATTAGTGCTATTCAAGTATTTTTCGCCACGATCGGCGGGGTCTGGGCATATCGCAAAGGCGGATATTTAAATAAATCGTTAATTGGGCATATGGGTGCCAGCATTTTAATCGGAAGTTTAGTCGGTGGTTATGGATCCAGGATGATGCCGGAAGACGGGATAAATATCGTCTATGGTATTCTGGCGCTAATAGCTGCCATTATGATGTTTATACCGAAAAAAGATCTTGATAGTATTCCGCTTGACCACGTCAATTTTAACAAGGGACTCGCAGCCGTTTTGGCATTAATAGTAGGTATCGCATCAGGTATTGTCGGTGCAGCAGGGGCGTTCCTGTTAGTGCCCATTATGCTAGTGGTCTTGAAAATTCCAACACGAATGACGATTGCTTCTTCGTTGGCGATTACGTTTATTTCATCGATCGGGGCAACGGCCGGAAAAATCATAACCGGGCAAGTGGCTTTTTATCCCGCGTTCATTATGGTTGTCGCTAGTATCATCGCGGCACCACTCGGAGCAATGGCCGGAAAAAAAATTAATACGAAAATCCTGCAAGTAATTTTAGCTGTGCTAATAGCAGCAACCGCATTTAAGATCTGGATCGATATTTTTTTTTGACTTGTTAAATCCAATCATAATCAAGGTGTAAACTGGTTGATGTGGTTTGCGCTTTTTTTCTGCGGGAATATATTTACAAAGGATTTAATGCTTTAGTAAAGAATGTAAATAACACCCGGGCTTTGAGAGAACACTTATATAGGCTCTGTAAAAAAATTTCTGGTGAAGGAGAGGGAATTTCATGTCTGAACCATTGTTTACATCATCGGCAACTGCTGTTGGAGGAAGGGAAGGAAGAGTTGAGTCGTCTGATGGTAATATTAAAAAAGATCTTGCCATGCCAGGGACTCCAAGAGCGAAGCAATTACCTGATGCATCAAATCCGGAGCAGCTTTTTGCGGCTGGGTACGCTGCCTGCTTTGACGGAGCGTTACAATTTATGGCCAAGAAGGAACGTGTCAGCTTTGAATCCGAGGTGACGGCAAATGTCAGCCTGTTAAAAGACGAAGCTGATGACGGATTCAAACTTGCGGTAACGTTGCAGGTAAAAGGAACGGATATAGATAAGGCAAAATTAGAAGAGCTTGTTCATAAAGCTCATGATTTCTGCCCATACTCAAAAGCAACGAGAGGGAATATCGATGTCACGCTTGAGGTTGTAGAGTAATTCTGGAAATAAAAATTAAACCAGCTGCCATGGCTGCTGGCCAGCCCAGTTTATAGGCACTTTTGGCGTGCAGGTGCCGAACGTTTTGACGTCTTCTGCTGAAAATGAGGAAGGAATTAATGGGATCCAAATTGGTCCTGGAGCTACTCCATTGACCCGGATCCTCTTTTCTATGAGTGAAAGAGACACCGGAGCGGGCTGGTTCTTTTGTGAGATGAACGTACTAAATGATCTTATAGAAAAAAACACTGGTATTAACCAGCGCCATCAACCTACGAACTTTGTCTCTTATTGTCACCTACATGTACTAACGAACCTTTTTTAATCCAGTATTGAAAGCTATCCCTCGGAAAAACTCCTCGGTAATTCGAATTATCCATTTTTATTACTATGCTTCCTTGTGTCACTTCTAAAATCTTTAATCTGTCTGAGTTGCTGAGGTTTGGCATAAAGCCGCTTTTCATTTCGAATTCCATGTTTTCGTGAAGCTCCATCATATTAAGAACCCTCCTGAATTTAATGGACTTTCCCAGATTTATCATTAACTTGCCCCTTTATTTAATAATTTATCCATATCTTGGTGTATGTATATGATGTGAGCGGTTTTTACGGGGAATTTTGCCGAAATAACTCGATGACCAATTGCGCACTTTCCTTGGATTTTCTGAGAAGAGTTCGCAAGCTTGACATGAAATTAATATTGATAGCGAATACATTCATGATACTATTTATGTAGTGTATTCGAAAAAAGGGGGGATTTCCTATGAAGCGTATCGATAAAATTTATGCTTATTTAGTCGAACAGTCTGATGGTAAAAAGCTCGATGATTTTATCCGTATGGAGGGGTTCACTGCTTCAGATATCGCGGATCATTTAGATATTCTCAGAAACAATGTGAGCGCGGAATTAAACAAACTATTGCGCCAAAACATGATTATCAAGATTAAAGGCCGCCCGGTCCGTTACCTCGTGAAGGACTGTATTGAAAAGTTGATACAGTCTCAGTTGCCGAATGATATTTACGAGTATGAAAGCATGGAAAACATCTTAGCTTTTCGGCCTGGGGAACCGAAATTATCGCAAATCGATACAGAGGAGGAACCGAGCCCATTTGACGATTTGATCGGGGCAAAAACGAGCTTGCGCATTCAGGTGGAGAGAGCGAAAGCAGCCGTTTTGTATCCGCCTCACGGCCTGCATACATTGATTGTCGGCCAGACCGGGGTTGGGAAAACGCTATTTGCCAATATGATGTTCAACTATGCAAAACATGCCGGCCCATACACGGAAGATACCCCGTTCGTCGTATTCAACTGCGCAGATTATTATAATAACCCTCAGCTTTTGCTGTCCCATGTGTTCGGCCATGTGAAAGGGGCATTCACGGGAGCGGATAGCCATAAAGAAGGACTGGTCGCCAAGGCCGATGGAGGTATCCTGTTTCTCGATGAAATCCACCGCCTTCCCCCTGAGGGCCAGGAAATGATTTTTTATTTTATGGACACCGGGACATACAGCAGCCTGGGAGAAACGGAGCGGAAGCATAAAGCCAATGTCATGATCATTGGTGCGACAACCGAAGACCCGGAATCTTCCTTGCTTAAAACCTTTGTCCGCCGCATCCCGATATTGATCAGCATCCCGTCCTTTGAAGAACGCCTGCCAATAGACAAGATTGATATTTTAAAATTTTTATTGGCCAATGAGGCAAACCGCGTCCAAAAATCGATTAAAATTGATGCTGAAGTTATGAAAGCATTGATTGGCAACACTACTTTTGGAAACGTTGGACAGCTGAAATCAAATATTCAGCTTGTCTGCGCCAATGGCTTTCTTCGTTGTTTAAATGAAGAAGTCATCACAATCGAATTTAAACGGCTGCCTCCGGAAATCAAAAATGGCCTTTTTTATCTGAGCAGGCGCCGGCAGGAAATGCAGGAGTTGTCCCAGATGCTGGAGCCGAATTTGATGATATATCCGGAAGGGAATAATAAAGCTCTGTTTGAAGAAGACCCTTATGAACCGGACTTTAATTTATACAGTATTATTGAAGATAAAGTTGCATTTATGATGGAGCAAGCGGTATCGGATGATGACATCAACCGATTTTTGAAGCTGGATATTGATATCCACTTGAACAAGTTTTACAACAAATTTTCCAGCAATGCGCTCAATCGAGAGAAAATTTTAAAGATTGTTGACGAAAACATTTTGACTTTCAGCGAGGAAGTACAGGATCTGGTTGAAAAGCGATTAAAACAAAAGGTAACGGAGCGCTTCCTGCTTGCTTTCAGTCTGCATCTCACCTCGTTTTTAAAAAGGTCGAAAACGCAAAAATTAGCGGGTTATACAAATATCGAAAATGTCATCAATGACAGGCCGAAGGAGTATCAGTTGTCTCTGGAAATCTGTAGCCTGATTGAGGAACGATTCCATATCGTTGTCCCCGGGATGGAGGCTATGTATTTGACGATTATCCTTACTTCGCTGTTAAAGGATCAAAAGGCTGAGCATGTAGCAATTCTTGTCGCAGCGCATGGCAGCAGTACAGCAAGCAGCATGGTCACAGTCGTCAAAAAATTGCTTGGAGAAACGAATATAGACTTTATTGATATGCCGCTGGATCTTAGTCCAAAAGAAATTCTGGACGAAATGCGCGAGCGGGTAAGAGAAATAGATATGGGGAAAGGTGTTTTGCTACTAGTCGATATGGGCTCGCTGACAGGGTTCGGCCAAGTCATCACGAACGATACAGGTATTCAGACTCGAACACTGGATATGGTTTCGACGCCGCTTGTGATTGAAGCTGTTCGGAAAGCAACGATCATGGCCATGGATTTGGATGAGATTTATGACTCTCTGAAAGATTTTAAAGGTTACGGAATTTACCAGGTAGAACAGGCGGAAACCCTGATGCTGAACAAGCCGCTCGCTATATTATCTGTCTGCTCGACCGGGGAAGGAACTGCGGAGAAACTGAAACAATTTATAGAGCAATTGCTTCGCAACATTGGTAAAAGTGAAATTAAGGTCATACCTCTGCCAATAAATGAAGTTGAACACAGCATTGATCACTACTTGGAAAGTTATGATGTGCTTTTGACCGTCGGAATTGTGGACCCGAAAATTCATGTGCCGTTTATTCCGATTGAATCACTATTTGTAGGCGACGGGGAAGCGCAATTCATGAACTTGATCCAAAATCGCCATTTAATTCCCTCAAATCCGCGGCCGGAAGTGATGGTACGTGAAATGAGTAAAGAAAGCTTAAATGAGTTTTTAACATATTTGAATCCAAAAAAAGTGATCGGGACGATCCTCGAATTTGTAGAAAATATAGAAAAACTCATCGCTTTTTCCTTTAGTAACGCGACAAAAATTAATCTGAGCCTGCATATTGGATGTGCACTTGAGCGTGCGGTAATACACGACAGCCTCAGTTATACTTCGGACGTTACAGATGAGCAGGAAACAAAAAAAGAAGCTTTTAAAGCGGTGGCACAAGTATTTAAGGACAAGATTAATCTTTCGTTGACAGATGATGAACTGTATTACCTGGTTGATATAGTAGATAAACAAATCGAAGGACAACGGGCAATTTGATATATCCAGCGTAAGGCTGCCAGAAGGTTGTTTCGACCTTTTTGGCAGTCTTATTTTGTGTATATACATAATGATGGCGATTTTAATGGGAGCAGGGGCTTTTTGAATAAACTTTAAGCATATACATAAATCATCAAACAATCGTGGTTAAATCAGGGCGGCGTTTTAGCTTATTCAAAGAAAAGAATAGAGCGCAATAATTAAAATGAATCAACCAGATCAATCTTATTTAAGACAGTGTTCTTTTGTTGACATCAAAAACACTTTTTGAGTATTAAAGATTTATTAATAGTGTATCAATATATTTTCAAAATAAAAAGAGAATGCTTGAATGATAGGAGTATTAATTTGATACAGAAAGTTGGCATGAAACTTGCAAGTATTATTGTTGAAAGATGAAAAAGGAGGTCGAACGATGACAACTGCCATTATCATTGGGACACACGGAGCATCAGCAGAACAATTATTAAGATCATCCGAAATGATCATCGGCCCGCAAGAAAATGTTACCTTTATCGATTTTGTTCCTGGTGAAAATACAGATACATTGATTAAAAAATTCAATGAACAATTGTCTAATCTTGATACCGCTGAAGGCGTCCTGTTTATGGTCGATTTATTCGGTGGCAGCCCGTATAATGCTGCAAGCCAAATTGCTTTGCCGAAACCTGATTATGATGTAATCGCAGGGGTAAACATTCCGATGCTTCTGGAAACGTTGGCGATGCGATCGTCGCTGGGATTTGATGAGCTGGTGGACACGGCTTTAAATGCAGGTAGCATGGGTGTTAAGTCCTTAAGAAAAAGCTTAGTTATAACTGAAGAATCAGAGGAGGAATTATAAAATGATTATCGCATTAGCACGTGTTGACGACCGTTTGATTCACGGACAAGTGGCAACTGTTTGGACGAAAGAGGCCCGCGTTAGCCGGATTATTGTAGTCAGTGACGAGGTGGCAAATGATACGGTCCGTAAGACCTTGCTCACTCAAGTGGCACCTCCTGGGATAAAAGCCAGTGTCGTGGACATTGACAAAGCAATTCGCGTGTACAACAACCCGAAATATGAAAATGACCGAGTTATGTTCCTGTTCACAAACCCGGCCGACGTACTGCGCCTGGTTGATGCAGGTGTCCCCATTAAATCTGTAAACATCGGCGGGATTGCTTACAAAGAAGGCAAAACGATGATTACCAATGCCGTATCGGTTGATGAAAAAGACATTCAAGCATTTCGCGAACTGGCCGCCCGCAACATTGAATTGGAAATTCGCAAAGTGGCCGCGGACAATAAAGTGGCAATTATTCAGCTTTTAGACAAGCTGCAAGCTGGCAAATAAGAACCTGGGGCGGACGCATACATGTACGGGTATGAAGCTAATACGGATGACAAAGTGACTGATGGTTTCCTGATTACCTTGCGACAACAGACGAGCTTCCAGTACGGTGTTAGTCGATAGACTTCTGGAGTACTTTGGTTTATGACCTTGAGACTCATTAAGGAGGTGGTTGCCGGCATATCGAGCGACTGAAATATTGTAACCGTTTTACCTGCCTATTAGATAAGTCAACTGCTTAAAGAATGGTTAAAAATCTGCACTTCTTTTCACATTATTTACTCTAAGGAGGGAAAAATCGTGGATGTTTCTGTAATACAAATTATCCTAGTCTTCATCGTATCTTGTATTTCAGGGATGGGGTCAATCCTTGATGAATTTCAGACCCACCGTCCGCTGATTGCATGTACGTTAATTGGTCTGGTATTAGGGGATGTAACAACCGGCGTTATCATTGGCGGTACTCTCGAAATGATTGCTCTCGGATGGATGAACATTGGAGCAGCCGTTGCGCCTGACGCTGCTTTAGCATCGATTATTTCTACTATCCTTGTTATTGCAGGGGGGCAAGATATCGGTGCAGGTATCGCTCTGGCGATTCCACTTGCTGCAGCTGGTCAGGTACTGACGATCCTGGTCCGTACCATTACTGTTGGGTTCCAGCATGGAGCTGATAGAATGTCAGAAAAAGGAGATTTGCGAGGGATGGATTTGCTTCATATAAGTGCGTTGCTCTTGCAAGCGATGCGTATTGCGATTCCTGCTCTCCTTGTTGTCGTAACGGTCGGAACTTCTGCT
Organism: Bacillus sp. V33-4; assembly: GCF_002860225.1. Lineage (NCBI taxonomy): Bacteria > Bacillati > Bacillota > Bacilli > Caryophanales > Bacillaceae > Bacillus > Bacillus sp. V33-4. Next base: position 8,578 of record NZ_PGVC01000019.1, on the reverse strand, counting down.
GTCAGGAACATGTTGGATGCGATTCCGGATGTTGTAACAGGCGGATTGAATGTTGCCGGAGGTATCATTGTTGTTGTCGGTTATGCGATGGTAATCAATATGATGCAAGCACCATACTTGATGCCATTCTTCTTCGTTGGATTTGTTATTGCCGCTTACACCGAATTTAACTTGGTTGCCCTGGGCGTACTCGGTTTAGTCATGGCGATCGTGTATATTCAATTAAGCCCGAAATACAATAAAGTCGCATTCGCGTCAAGTGACAGAGCAGCTTCAGGGTATGACGACGATCTTGACGATGAGTTAGACTAAGAAGGGAAGGAACGCAAAATGAGTACTGAAACGAATGTGATGGCACCTGATACAGGTGAAAAGAAACTGACAAAGCGTGATTTGCGTGCGGTTTTCATTCGCTCCAACTTACTTCAAGGATCCTGGAACTTTGAACGGATGCAAGCTTTAGGATACGCTTTCGCCATGGCGCCTGCGATCCGCCGCCTGTATCCTGAAGGCAGCGAAGAACGGAAGCAAGCAATGAAGAGGCATAATGAATTCTTTAATACCCAGCCATTTGCATCAGCCCCGATTTTAGGCGTGACCCTTGCGATGGAGGAACAGCGGGCAAATGGCGCAGAAATCGAAGATGCAGCCATCAACGGTATTAAAGTAGGTTTGATGGGGCCACTTGCTGGTGTTGGCGACCCGATCTTTTGGGGTACGGTGCGTCCGATATTTGCCGCGCTTGGTGCATCGATTGCCATGTCCGGCAATATTTTAGGTCCGCTTTTGTTCTTTGTGTTGTTCAATGCTGTTCGTCTTGGTGTTAGATGGTGGGGTGTCTCTTACGGCTACCACAAAGGCTCCAACGTCGTTTCCGACATGGGAGGCAACCTGCTTCAAAAGCTGACAGAAGGTGCATCGATTCTCGGTCTATTCGTTATGGGAGCGCTGGTTAACAAATGGACATCCATGAAAATACCATTAGTTGTTTCCGAGATTGAGAATCCTGAAACGGGTGAAGTAACAACAACAACAATTCAAAGTATTTTGGATCAGTTAATGCCTGGTCTTTTGCCGTTGCTTTTAACTTTTGTATGTATGTGGCTACTGAAGAAAAAAGTCAATCCATTGTGGATCATACTCGGTATTTTCGCACTTGGTATTGTTGGATACTGGGGCGGATTCCTGGCTAAATAGAATGGACAAAAATGCCACGCCATCATGGCTGGCAACGGTAACGAACGAGAATCGGCATCGCTGCGATTCTCGTTCTATATGTTAAAATGTGAAGTGAGGAGGTAAGGCCTAATGTCTATCACAGAAGGAATATTATTGGCTTTGATTGCACTATCGCTTGCGTATATTGTATATGACTCCCTCGTCATTCCGATGTTAAAAGGAAAGACGATTCTTACTGTTCCTTTAAAAAAACGCAATTTGGCGGATCAGCTTATTTTTGCAATATTGCTGGTCATTCTGGTTGTCTCCAACATCGTGAGCGGCGGCAATGATATGGTTACGTATTTGTTGGCAGGTTATGCAGCGATTATTCTTTATTTCGTATTGCTTCGAACGCCAAAAGCAAGATTTAAAGAACAGGGATATTTTTATGGAAATTTTTATTCTGATTATGACCGCGTGAAAAATATGAATCTGTCAGAAGACGGCATTTTGGTGATTGAAACGAACCGGCAACGCCAGCTCTTGCAAGTCGCCCACATGGAAGATCTCGAGAAAGTTTTAAAAGTGTACACCGAACATTGAAAAAACTGAAGCTCTATCAGGATCCCTTTGAAAAAACCTGGTAAATGCATTCATTGCAAATACATTATTTTTTGATAACCTCCATCACTCACTGTAGTTTATATGTGAAATAACAAAATTAATTGATATTTAAGTTTTGCCCATTTATAAAAATATACGGGACGGCGCCATCATGTCTGGCGTCCGTCCCTATTTTTAGACTACCGTTTCTGCTGCCATGTCAGAATCTTGTTGTTGATATTTCTTTTTTATAAAAATTGCGACCCATGACAACAAACCAAAAATGACAAGGAATATAAGCAGCATTCCGGCGTTTACAAGTGCCGAGCCGAAACTATTTAAAGAGATCACTGATTTAAACCCGGCAATTGAATAGGTAAACGGAAGGTATGCGCTTACATTTCTATACGTTTCAGGCAGCATATCGATCGGCAGGTTTGCGCCGGTAATGGAGAGCTGCAAGATAATGAACACTAAAGCGATAAAGCGGCCAATGTTTCCTCCGAATGCGGCAAGGAAGAGCACAATTGCTGAAAACGTCACGCTGGCTATGAGCGCAAATACAATCAATCCAATCGGGTTGGTCACATGCAATTTCAGGCCTAAAAGAACAACACTGAGAAGTAAAATGGCTTGAACGATGGCCAATGAGCCCAAGTGCATAAATTTAACTGCGAACCAGCGGACGCTAGATACGAATGGCGGCCTTTTAAAATCAATAAACATCGACATGATCAAGATGCCGGAGAACAAACCAAGTGTCAGTATATATGGAGCAGTCGAATCACGGTAATATTCATATCCGTTAATTTTATCGCTGACCAGTTCAACCGGGGCGGCGAACATGCCGGCATTTTCTTCTCCAGTTTTCAGTCTGCCCGTTTTTTCTGCTCCATCCTTCAGCCCTGAAGCGAGTTGCTGGGTTCCATCATTCACTTTTCCGGCTCCATCGTTTAGCTTGGTAGTGCCATCAGCCAATTTTCCCCAGCCTTCATTCACACTGGTGGTACCATTGCTTACTTGGCCCATTCCGTTATTGATTTTAGACGCCCCAGTTGTAAGCGCTTTCCAACCTTCGTCTACTTTAGCATTCCCATCGGAGATTTGGCCCGCCCCTTTGTCCAGGGCAGTCACACCATTTGTCAGTTCCGACCACCCATTGTTAACTGCGGCATTCCCGTCAGCAATTTGTTTTGCTCCTGCTTCCAGCTTCGCTGCTCCATCATCAACCTGTATTTGACCGGCTAACAGCTTTTTAATTCCTTCGTTCAGATCTACTGCTCCAGGAGCTGCCGTAGAAGCGAGTCCGTTAGAGATTTGCGTTGAGCCATCCCTTACAGAAATTGCCCCTGCTAATATTTTTTCGGCCCCTTCTACTATTTTTTGATAGTTAGGATCCAGTTTTGTCGTAACATTAAAGTTTTGATATTCCTTAATTCCTGCCTCCAATTGGACGGCCCCATCTGCGAGCCTAACAGCACCATCTGTTACCTTCGCACTGCCGGGTACTAAACGGCCCTCGATGCCGGCTCTAAGCTTCGTACTGCCAGCCTCGGCCCGCTGCAATCCAGCTAATATTTGCGAGGTTCCGCCTTTCAGGCTTACCATACCATTATGCAGCTCCTTTGCTCCATTAGCGAGCCGCGAAATATCACCGGATTTATCGTGTAATCCTTTTAACAGACGGGAAGTACCATTTTTTAATTCTTTCGTGCCATTTGCCAGCTTTGTAATATCTGCTTGCTTGGAAGAAAGGGAATTTACGAGCTGTCCTGTTCCTCCTTTAAGCTGATTCGCGCCATCGGCCAGCCTCGCGATGTCTGGCGATTTTTCAGTGACGGACTGCTGTAATTCAGTTGTTCCGTCATGAAGCTGTGTTGTTCCGTCAGCAAGCTGGGCCGATCCGTCGGCTGCTTTCTCAAATCCATCGGCAACCTCACCCATGACGGATGTAACGTATTGTTCGGTGATTGTATTTGCCAGTTGCTCGCGAATTCTTTCAGTAGCGGTTCTGGTAACTTGTGAGGCGAGGAAGTTAAGTCCTTCATTTTGGATGTATTCTAGTTCAAGCTTTTTGGGATTTGGATCAAGGACGGTTGTCACGCGCTGGGAAAAATCTTCGGGTATCACAATGACGATATAGAAGTCATTATTCTGTAGTCCTTTCATCGCTTTTGCCGAATCGACGAATTTCCAGCCTAACTGCTTTCCTTTTTTCAAATTCGCCACCAATTCTCTTCCTACGTTGATCGGTTCATCTTCCGACATCGCTCCTTTATCATTATTGACGACGGCAACCGGCAAGTTTGACAGATTGTCATAAGGGCCCCAGTCAGCAGAGAGGAGAATCCCTCCATAGGCAACAGGTACAAGTAAAGCGGCAATAATGGAAAAAAGAAGCGCCTTGTTTGCTGCTAGCTTTGCAAACTCAACAGAAAGTAAGTTGAAAACATTCATCCATAATACCTCCAAGTATGGTTTTGTACCGAAAATGAATGAACACGCATTCACTTTTATATTTATCATAATATTTCAAATACTATATACAAATCCAGGGGATTTTTTGTCGAAAGTGAAATTTACACATAAAGTATTAGCGGGATATCCCGTTAGTTGTAGTACCTAAAGTACTAAACTCATTAGTGTAGGTTATAACTTGTAATTCTAGTGGAATGATGTGAAATTGCTCTAAATCATTCTTTTGGAAATGGAGGGGAGAAAACGATTCTTTTTGGTTTATCCAGTGCTAGATTTAATGCGAGGCGAGGACTTAAATAAAAAAGGCATCCTTTAAAAGGATACCTTCTCTATCATTACTTTAAATCGTCGATTGAATCTATTTCCATGTATTCTGGAACGGTTAACCCCAGCCTGGTTCCTTCCAGGTTCGCTCCGAGATCAACCAAAGCATCTTCATAACGTGTAAAATAATCAGCGTGGGTGGTTGGCAACCATGCTGCAACCATTGCGTCAGCACTTCCATCGGCAATTCCGGCAAACATTGGGCCTGCTTCAACCTGTTTCATGTTGACGTTATATCCCTGCTGTTCTAAAACTTCACTGATAACATTGGTACTTGCAATTTCTGATTCCCAGGCAACATAAACAATAACGATTTCTTGGCCATTGCCTTGCTGAGCGCCTTCTATCCATGTTTGGACTACTTCGCTATGGGAATTAATCCAGTTTTGAGCTGTTGTTTCAGGATCAGCACCTTCTTGAATCTCCACCATAACTTCTTCCATATCACTAGGTTCCCAATAAAACTGGTCAAGTATTTGGTAAGCCCCAGGTGCCTCTTCTTCAAGTCCTTTTCTTACAACCGTATGGATCGATTCACCTTCACCGTAGGAGCCTTTCGGATCGTCCAGATACTTCAAATCATACTTCTGATACATCCAGTGCGGCGTCCAACCTGTGATGATAATCGGTTCTTCCTTTTCATACGCTTTCTTTAACTCAGCCGTCATTGCTGCAGACGAACCTTCCCGAAGCGTCCAATCTTCTAAATCATAATCTTCCATGGCTTTTTCCGTAGCTTTCATTAATCCGGATCCGGGATCAATGCCGGTGATTTGATAATCGACCTGAGCGCCGACATGGTCATTAGCGGCTTGTTCATCACGATTTCCTTCTAAAAATCCAAAGTAAGCAAACATGATTATAAAAGCAGCACCGATGATTCCGAATACGATCTTCGGGTTTATGATGTGGGAATAGGCGGGTTTTCTAAGGTTTTGTGAAATGCGGTCCAAAATAATCGCGATAATAACGATCGATAATCCGGCTTCGAAACCCTGACCCACTTTAATCTGAGTCACTGCCCGATATACTTCTGCACCGAGCCCTGGTGCGCCAACTAGAGAAGCGATTACAACCATTGAAAGGGAGAGCATAATACTCTGGTTTACACCGGCAAGAATTGTTGGTGCAGCCAATGGAAGCTGGACTTTCAACAGTCTTTGGCTAGTTGTTGAACCAAATGCTTCCGTGGCTTCAATCAAGTCCCGAGGAACTTCACGAATGCCTAAATTCGTCAATCGGATCGTGGGAGCAACTGCAAAGATAACCGAAGCTATAATACCTGGCACAACGCCAATTCCAAAAAACAAAATGGATGGAATCAAATAGACGAAGGCTGGCATTGTCTGCATAAAATCCAATATTGGTGTTACGATCTGTTTTGCTGTATCACTTTGTGATACCCAAATCCCAATTGGTATCCCAATCAAAATCGTTATGAGTCCCGATGAAAGAACAAGTGCTAGAGTATCAACTGTAGCGTCCCAATAACCGAGATTCTGAATGAGCAGCAGACTGATCAAAGTAAAAACTCCAAGTGTCCATCTGCTTGTGTATAATGCCAATAAAGTCAGAATTAGTATTAAGACAATTGAGGGACCGGCGTTCAGCACATTAACGAATATAGCCAGTGTCCCTTCAATGAGAGCTGTTAAAAAGTCAAACAACCCGCCGAAGGTAGCTGTTATCCAATCAACAAGCCGATCAGTCCATGATCCCAAAGGAATTCGTGGTATATTCATTTAATCACTTCCTATATCATTTAAGAAATCTCTATTACCGGCAAGCGCACCAATGACACTGCCACGAATGATGATTCCCTTTAATTTGTTTTCGTTGTCTACAACCGCAAGTGGTGAACTTGAGGTTGCGATCTCATCCAATATTGTAGAGATAATAACATTTTCATCTACTGAAGGGATATCCTTAGTCATGACATCCTGAATGGTTAGGCTTTCTTTAATGGCCTGTGTAGCTTGTTCAGCTGTAATAGCCCCCAACAATTTTTTCTTTCTATCAACGACGAAAATACTTGAGTAGCCTTGCTCCTTCATAATTTGCAGAGCAACCCGGGGGCCTCTGTCGACTGAAATTCTTTCCGCTCTTTTCATTACATGTGAAGCAGTCAGAACATTCGATAAATCAACATCTTCTACAAATCGTTCTACATATTCATTGGCCGGATTCATCATAATCTCTTCCGGAGTACCCAGTTGAATAATACTTCCGTCTTTCATTAAGGCAATTCGATCACCGATTCTTAACGCTTCGTCTAAATCATGAGTAATAAATATAATCGTTTTATTCAGATTCTCCTGCAGTTCTAAAAGCTCGTCCTGCATATCACGGCGAATTAACGGGTCAAGGGCACTGAAGGCTTCGTCCATGAGCAGGATCTCCGGATCATTGGCAAGAGCCCTTGCTAATCCAACGCGCTGTTGCATTCCGCCGCTAAGCTGTGCGGGATACTGATGCTCATAGCCTTTTAATCCGACAACTTCCAGAGATTTTAATGCTTTTTCCGCTCGTTCTGCCGCTGGTACTTTTTGAATTTCCAGCCCGTATTCGGCATTTTCGAGAATCGTCTTGTGAGGAAAAAGAGCAAAATTTTGAAAGACCATACTGATCTTCTCTCGTCTTGTCTCCCTTAATCTCTCGGCGTTCATTTTCAGAATGTCCTCGCCGTCAATCAGAATTTCACCGGAAGTCGGCGTGATCAGCCGGTTAAACATCCTGATTAATGTGGACTTCCCACTACCAGACAATCCCATAATCACAAAAATTTCACCGGGATAAATCTCAAAGTTAGCCTTGTTTACCCCGACAGTTTGACCGGTCTTTTGTAAAATTTCCTTTTTAGAAAGCCCCTTCTTTAAAAGGTCGATCGCAGCCTTTGGGGATTTCCCAAAAATCTTCGAAACATCCCTTACTTCTACGTTAGGTTTCATTCATATCCTCCGTTTCTAGTTACCCGGTATTCATATATCGATTAAAAATTAACCTGGGTTATTTATTAAATGATTGGTTATAGTGGAATTTTTTATTCCTAAGAGAAGGCTTTCTTCTATATCTAAATATGTTTAATTAGCAGCCTTGTTCAACTGTGAACAACTAAGCACATGGATTCATTGCGGGGAACTAGCAGACAAATCTGTAAGCTTGGGATTAAAAGCAACAAGACAACCTTAACACTAATGAAATATACGCTTCAACCAATAAGGCTTATTGCTAATCATCGAAATTTTCGAATAAATCGATATGGCGGCTTGAGAAATATTGCTAGTTATTATAGCTTCATCCCGGGTATCAAAATAGCGTCCTTTAATGAAGCACGACTACCAATACATCTACATGCGTTTAAAGGGGGAGTTTCTTCATGCTTAGTATGTTTGAGGTCCTGAAATTTCTCGTTTCGTTTTTCTTAATTCTCCCGGTTGTAACGTTTATCCATTTGAGTGGCCATATTTTTTTTGTGTCTATTTTTGGAGGGACTGAAAAGAAACTCGTCATCGGCTGCGGAAAACACTTGTTTTCGTTTTGGAGAATTGAAGTAAGGAAATATTATTTCTGGAATGGAGCATGTGAATTTAAATCGTTAAGATATGATAATCGTCTAACGAATATGATTATATATCTTGGCGGCTCAATTTTTAATTTTACAAGTATAGTAATCGTTAATTGGCTCATTTATTCTGGTCGTTTAGAGGATTCGGTTTTGTGGAACCAATTTATATACTTTTCGTTTTATGTTCTGTTTTTTTCCTTGTTTCCGATGTATTTTTCTGATGGTTCTCCGAGTGACGGAAAGGCCGCCGTGCTTTCTTTGAAAAACGAGCACGATGATAAAATCACAGATGATATCCAAATAAGAAAAGACGACTGACCGGCGTGACTCGAAAGCGAATAGTAATAATCTGCTTGCTGAAATCTATAATAATATAGTCATAATTTATCACTAGTGTTGCATAAATACTGTCGAAAAATTCAATCTATTCATTCTCATGGTTTAGAG